>NZ_JBHMFC010000024.1:0-21651 GCF_042427585.1 Mariniflexile ostreae
TATTTCTAACTTCTGTTCTAATGTCCATTTCCTGTATTTCATATCTCAAATATATGGGTTTTCAAATTTAAAATATCACTCCGAACTATTAAGGGGCTAAACTACAACCCCATAACTCTTTTGTAGAATAGCACAATATTTCAAATAATTTTCAAACTATTATATTAACTTTTAATCTAGAAATTCAATAGATTTCTTGTGGTAAAAATCTGCCAATTGTCTTTCTAGGAAAACCTCAACTTGATCATTGGATTTTTTATTTTCTAACATAGCAAATATTTGCGATAAATTCTTAGCTCTAAATTCTTTTAAACTACCTTTATCATCAATAACACTTTCATACGAGAGTTTTTTTAACTGCTCTTGCATCCAAGTATGTGATTGGTATTTTCTTTCCTTAATTTTTAAATAATTTAAATCGCTTTCACTTACGGATTCTCCTTTTAATCTTAGTGTATTAATATTCGCTAATAAATCTACATATTCTTCTTTTAATATTATATCAAAAGGTATCGCGTCTTGGTATAATCTTTTAAGACCATTAAAAACTAACTCATGGTAGGTGTTTAAATAATCTTTGTGTTCATATAAATATTTTAAATATGCTATTCCGGCTTCTTTATAACTTTTATCGGCTTTGTTTTCTTTAGCCTTTAATTCTGTTTCTAATTTTGATAAATTACCAACAATGCTTTTTACTTGTTTTAAAGCTTTAAAATCTGGAGTGCTTAATATTTCGGTTACTTCGCCCGTTATTTTATCGTGTTCTCCAGTAAATGTATGTTTTCTATAAGAAAATGAGAACGTCTTAGTCTTTTTCTCTTTTACTTTAGCTATCTTTTCGGGATTAACAACTGGTACAGTGGGGCGTTCTCTTATTTTTCTTCGGAAATTTAATTTTGGTCTTCCAATATCAAAAGCATAAACATACCCAAAAGTGACCGTTACTTCACTAAGCTTTTGTTGATTAGAAGCATTACGAAACAGTTGTATTGCCGTTACATTAAAATTGTGTTGCTCTGCGACTAACCATGTGGCATTGGCTCTAAAATTAAGCACATTGGTTACCAAATCTTTATTATTATTTGTATTATAAGTAGTTCCTAAAGTGGTGTTTAGTTTTTTATCTAAAAACTTTTTATTAACGCTTAACGTACCCCCGTAGGCATTACTATCGTCTCGTCCAATATCGCTATAATTGTAATTTAATGCCGTAGAAACACTTAATTCGTTTGTAGGAAAACCAATAGTATAAACCGCATTGCCATTATGAAAATTATTAGCTTGCCCCACGCGAATAATCCCATTTTCTTCATTAGCTGATGATGCTAAACTGTAATTAAAATTTACATTTTGTGTGTTTTTTTCACTATTTGCTAACACCCAGTTAAAGTTAACATTGGCATTTTGCGACAGTTGTTTGTAATTTAAGGCTTCCAATTCTTCATCGGTAAGATCGGAATCATTAATATCGTCAAATTGATTTAAGCTTTCGTTCGTATGTGTAGAAAAATTAGAATAGGAACCCGTAATCACTATTTTTTCTGAAACATTTAATGTGGCATTTACTGCTGCAACACCCCTACTGGTTTCTTGTGCTTTTCGTTTATCTAAATTATCACGTTGATAACCAATATTAAAATTTAAGTTTAACTTACTATTAAATAAGGTTTGCGACATATTTAAAGTAATATTTTCAAAATCGTTATTAAAAAAATAGGCACCAAGTGTTTGGTAGCCTGGATCTATACGTTCGTAACCCAGCCCAACCCTCATATTATCAACCTGTATGTTTAAACCAGCTTTAAAGGCGTTAAAATACTCGGTAGAACTTTTGCCTTTAAAAAATAGAGCTGCTAAACCTGTTCCTTTTTCAGTAAGATCATTAGCTCGTAAATCTTGTGTGATGGCTGTAGACGCATATTCCGCATTTAAGGTGTAGTTTTTTGCTAATTTCACTTCGCCATCAAAACCAATAACCAAGTTTTCTTTGGGTGTTACCCCTTTGCTTTCGGGTATGGTGGCTATGGAGTTTATATCATCTTTAGCATAAAATCCAATGACGCCTATTTTATAATCATCTTGTTCCCAAGCCAATCTACTCCCATACCCCATACGTTTAAAGGCTGGTACGGTTTGTTGGTTCTCACTATCCTCGGTCGCTTTTAGTAAACGCCCATGCATGGCAGAAATTTTAAAGCCGCCTTTAGGTGAAAGCTCTACACCGCCACCAGTAAATTGATGCCCATTTAAAGTGTAGGGGGAAAACGTCATGGAAACATCTCCTATATGCGTTTGAATCCATTTATATTTGGGATGAATACTTAAGCGGTTAAATTTAAAAGGGGTTTGGTAATCTAAATCGCTGCCTTGGCTGGAAAAACTGTAGCTTAACGGCATACTAAAGGTAAGCCAACTCATATTAATATTACCCTGTAAAAAATAAGTGAACGGCTCGCGTGCACTACGCGTATTCGCGCTATAATAAATACCGTTTGCAGATACCGCACCGTTTATTTTTAACGGACTGTTTTTAACCTTATCCACGCTGCGACTGCCAATGTTTTCTAAATCTTGAGCAACAACGGGAAGCGTAAAGAATAAAGTTAAAACAATGTATAGTATTTTAGTTATTATAAGGTTTTTCAATGATGTGTTTTATTGTTTTGAAGGTGTTTTAAAATAGTATTGTTTATTATAATATTTGTAGTTAATGCACTTGTTACAGACGTGTATTAGAGGGCGGCAAACTTTAAATCATTTATTTTTTAATTTAAATTTTTTCATACCAGCATTTATTTGTGAGAAGGCAATAAAAAAAAATACTATTACAATCAAATATTTCCACCAACCACTTTCAACCTTTGAAAATAAAGCTAATAAAGCTTGCTGTTTAGTAGGTTTACCATGCTCTAACACTTCACTAATAAAAAGTGATGTTAAATAACTAAAACCATTAAATAATACTGTAACACAAATACCCGCGGATATAATACCTAAAAAAAAATCTTCATGCCACTTTAATTCTCTTGATTTACTCATATTTAAATTTTTTTTTACTTTGCTAATTCCACTGGCACGAGCGGTTTGCTCGAACAAATTAAGACTACACTCGCATTAGCCATTTACTTGTTAATTATACTAGCACCGGCAGAGGGAAATATATAGTTTAATAATGAGTTTACTTTTTCATTCAAAAGGCTACCTTTTAGTTGACTATATTTAATATTTTCTACTAATATTTGCTTTTCTTTTTTATAAAACTCATAAATAATAATAAAGTCATTGTTAACAAATTCAAATTCAAGCCAAAAATTAATCCAAAAAATTATTTTAACACTCGATTGTTCTCTCCCAAGTAATTGTATTATTATAAAGTCATCGTCATTTCTACCATTTTGAAAATTAATGGAATTAACAGAAAAATCTAGTTGATTTAATAAATCTTGACAATTGTCAAATGCATTTTCCAAATCAAAAACTATTTCTCCCTTTTTTTTCTTATACTTTTTTTCGTACACCATTACTTACTTTTAAATATTACAATTTTTTCCATATCGAAAAACGCACTGGCATCAGGAACATTTAACCTATCGGCTGAATTTATAAACTGACCTGGATTATCACCTAAATCATAAATATCATAACCTTGTTCTTTAATCCATTTTGCCCATCTCTCGTTTTCCTTATACCATAGGGTTTCCTTCAATTTATTGTAAGGGATATTACCATCAGGATATTCAATTTTTATTCTGTCAAAATCCGCATAAATTTCTGTTAATTTATCATACCCTTTACCCCCAAATGCTGAATTAGGTTCAAATATCTCTACTTCTTTACCTAATGATTTCAAATCATTAGCTACCTGTCTAACATATAGCATTTTTCTACCAATAATAGCGATTTTATCATTATTTCCTTTCCAAATTCTTACAACAGGTATCCCATTAATCTTCACTGAAAGATAAATAATTTCTCCTGTTGGTGGAGTAGGACTTGCTGAACCTTCATCTACATCATTTTTAATTTTTTCAATGATTTCATCTGCCTGTTGCCCCGTAATGTTTAATTTGGCTAAACCTGCTTTAAGTTTACTAACAGAGTATGATGCGTATTTTTTTGCATATTTAAATATTAAAGGCACTTGTTTTCCCAAGCCAGCTCCAACAACACCAATAGCACAATTTTTTACATCAAAATCATCTTTAAAACCTCCTGTGTCTGACCAACCATTAACGAAACAAGCAAATGATAGACTAACACCATATTCAGAATATTTGTTATTATATGACAATGTACCTTCTAATCCTGATGCTCCTACTGAAATCCAATTTATATTTTCGGGACTTGCGGCTTGCGAAAAAGTTTTATCATCAAAAAGGTATGTAAACGTTGTCTGTATTCCATAATCGATAACAGCTCCTTGTAGAAAATCTTTTCCTTTTTCTTTTATAAGCTTTTTAAATGCTTCTTTGCCTAATTGTTTTGCTGCTTCATTGATTAACATAACCCCATATTGGGCGGTTAATTGTCTTAAGAAATTAGCAGCCATAACATCTTTGGCTAAATTAGCTGCAGTTATTGCAAGGAAAGGATAAGCATCATTAGTTCCATACCTAGCTATATATTGAGCATAAAATTCATGTTCAGCTATTGACTCAGCATTACCTGAAACTTCTATTTTATGTATATATGTTCTTATAAAATTATCATCTAAAAAATATTTTTTCCTAACTACTAAATCTGAAAACGAATATTCATAAGATTTTATTTTTCCTTGTTTTCCTGTAACGTAATCTACTGAATTTGTATTGTAACCCTTTGGTATACCTAAAGATGTATCTGAATCTGTGTAAGACCAAATATCTATGTTTGAGAATACATATCCAAAATCTCGTGACTGTGTAATGATGTAAGGAAACTTTTGCTTAAATAAGGTTTTACTCCATATTTTATTGTTTTTTAAATACAATATGATTTGTTCATTAAATACACCACTTGAATAGTAATCTTCTAAACCATATCCATAAAATGCAAACTTCTTATCACTTATAGAATCTGTAAAATAGTTTGCCAGTTCTACAAGCTGTGGTTTCTGGTTTTCAGTTATTAAACTTTTAAGATTTATATAAATATCTTTCCCTACACCGTCATGTATTCCGTCAGCTAAAAAATTCAGACATTGGTTACCACTAATATCTAAGGAAATTGCATCTTCTGGTATAAAAGGGGGATTTGTAATTCCAGTGTAATTAGTCGCTACAGTTTTATTTATCCATGTCGATTTACGCAAACAATCAAGATAATTGTCTCCATCTTTTTGTTTAGAATAAGCAATTACTTCTTTGTTTTTCGCTGAATAGGTAATGCCCGTAAATTTCTTTTTATTAAACTCTTCTTCAAATTCTACCGTTAAAAAAGAGTGTTTATTTAAAATACTCTTATCATCCTGAGATAGATAACCAACAAACCTTTGCGTTCCTACACTAAGAACTCCAAAGTATGTTTTTTCGTCTTTCTTGAAATTAAGTACTGCACCGTCTTCGTTAAACTTTACATCTGATACTCCGTCAAGATTTATTACTGTTCCAATTGGAGATAGGAAAGCATAGTTTTCCCATTTATTGTCTTTGATATTATAGTAATTCTCATCAGCAAAATTTTGTATTGCTGCTCCATCCTCACTACCCTGCGTATACTGGTACAACTGCAATCCAGGAGCGTGCATCAATTCCCAATCCATGTGAGATAGTGTTGTGCCAGAGCCATAATCCATTAACAGGTCTGTTTTTCCGCTTTCGTTTTTATTAGAGAAAGGGTGTTTTAAACCAAATACGCCGTGACCAAGTTCGTGCGCTAGCGTACGGTTTTTTCCATCAAACACAAACCCAAATTGCCTTTTAAGGGGCATAAAACCAGCATCACCATTGTCTGCTTTTTCAGGAGTGTAGAGCATATAATAGGCATCGGTTTTGTATTCGCTACCTAATGCCGTTATTAATGCTTGGGTTATGCTTTGTTGTTCGTTGGTATACGTATTAAGTAGGTCGCTATCTCCTGTTTCAACACTTTCACCCCATGTGTTGGAAATGTCTATGTTTTTTTTAGTTATAACAAAATGTACTCCTGCTTTGTTATATATTTGGTTAAGGACATCTCCAGAATCATTAGGTATAACGGTTCCATTAATGCCAACCAAAACCACATTTACTTGTTTTTGCTGCAAATGCCACACATTCACTTTACCTGCTATATCATATTTTCCTGTAGAGTCTGTAGGTTTTACAGTGGCTATAATAGCGTCTTTACCAAACTCAAACTGGTTTTTTATGGTTAGGGTTGCAGTATTGCCACTCCATTCAAAAGGTACAGCTACGCCTTTATCTGTTTTGAATATAATATCGTTGGTGGTTTTACCATTGTTTAGCGTTGCTGTAGCAGTTAAAACATCTGTTTCTTTGGGAGCGTTACTTATTGCTTTATATAGCACGTTGTAAGTGTCTCCATTGGCTTGAGAAATAGTTTCGTAGTTATTATTTATTGTGCCTTTTGATAAACTATCTGTACCATAATAACCAGAAGCATTAAACACAACACTAACATCTTTAGAACTTATTTGGTTTACATTACCGTTTGCAGCAATACCATTGGTGTTCGAACTTTTTGGTGTTCCCCCTTCGGCTTCTGGCCCTAGCTCTGTTACTTCTCCATCTTTACTTACCGCATATTTATTTGGTGGGGTGCTCGCATCGGTAATAATAGCTGGTAATGAGGTACTAATGGTGGTATTTCCGTTAGTGCCTGATATAACTATATCGCCATTTGGTTTAACCACAATATCCTCGGCACCTCTTGTGATGATACCCACTTGGTTGTTACTTACTTTACCATCATCTCCAAAAACGGCATCGCCCACAGCATCAATAACTTCATTACCGCTAACCATACCACCCCATTCCGGATCGAAAGTGGTTTGTACAACCCCATCTGTAAGTTGGTAATCTGTATTTATGCTTATGTCTTGAAAAGCGACACGAATACGGGTAAACTTGCCTAGGTTAGTTGCTCCATGGGTAGCTTTATTTAAAGCATCTGTAACGTTTTTATATTGTTCTAAAAATGGCAAGGTGGTGTATCCCCATCCTGAGAATTTGCCATTACTGCCACTTACTTCTCGTATTACAATAGGAAAATCGCCTGCTGTAAACGATTCGTTAGGGCTAATAATAGGTAATGGGTTTTGGTTTGTTATTTTAATTTCAGGACTTATACCACAGTTAAAATATGCCGTTTCGGTGTCTGTTGGCATGGTAAATTGGTTTACGCTTGTATAGCTATACGCTTGTGTAAACTCGGTAAGTGCTGTACATGTGCCACCTACTCTAAAGCTATAGGTTTCTCCTTTTTCTAAATTTTCTATTTGGACTTGGTTGCTAAAAGCATATACCTCAAACCATTCAGCATCGGGTATATCGGCACGTTTATATTGTACGTGGTATTTTGTGTGGTCGGTATTGGGTTGCCAGCTTATTTTTGCGGTGCTTTCATTTAGTGCCTCGGACATGGCATATAATGGTGAAGCACAATTCTTTGTAAGTGTAAAATAATATATTTCACTATACCCATTATTTTTAAATATAGCATTTTCGCTTAAACCCGTTTTGGAAATAGCACGTACACGCCAGGCGTATGTTTTATTTAATAATAATGTGGGCTTGGTTATATTGTATAATAATGCTGTGGCATAGCTTGTTTCTGTATAATAATTTGGCGACGCTAAAAAGGCGGCTTGCGGGTCTATTTGGTTGTCCCAAAGCTCGCGTAGTTCGAATTCATAACTTACATTGGTGGCATTGGCGTGGCGTGGGGTCCATTGAAAAATAATATTCATAGGATCTTGCTCTACTATTTGATCGCCACGATTTGGCATATTTAAGAAAGGCGGATCGTTAAGGAGCAAGAAGGTAGTGACACAACCTGTATTAGGATTAGAAATTTGTTGCCCCGTTAGAAAATCGAACACTTCCCAACAGAAACTATAGGTGCCATCGGGCAATGAATTACTGTATTGCTGCGGATTAATGCCTACCAGATTTTGAAGTTCGAAATAGGCTTTTAAATCTAAATTTGTGAGCTGCTGTAAAACACCTCCATTTAAATAAATTTGAGGCGCACCAACCACTACGTTTGCCGATTGCACATTAAAACCACTACCTTTTATCCGTAGTTTTAACCGTACTTGACGGTTGTTTATAGTAACATCTGTAAGTAATAGGTTTAACCTAAGTTTTATATCGTTTGCCGTCGTATAGTCGTTTAACTTTGTAGAATATGGAGGAATTACGGTGTTAATGACTTGTACTGGGTATTGTTGGGCAGTGGCTACCAAGGTTAAAAGCAGACTAAAAGCAACAAGCAATAACCGAAACGTTTTATACTTTAAGCTTGTACCACACTTGGTTAGTTGAACTATATAGTGTCTGTTTTTTTTCATTTTTATTGTTTTTGCACTTTAATGTCGCATACTATGTAAGAGTTTGCTTCATCGTTTACATAACTTTTTATTTTAATGGCACCTTTACGGTTGTCGTTTGTTTTAAACAATACGATTCTGGGTATTAAAGTATTATCAAATTCCTTTAACCCGCCTGTAGTTTCTTCTATGGTTAATGCATTTAATAGCGTATCATCCAACATGGCATCAAACTGTTCTTTAGTTAACGAAGCCGAACAATTACATGATTCTTGCGAATGGATAAATATAGTATTCGTGGCATTTGGGATGGCATTAAACGTAAGTGTTTGAACTTGGGTTGGCGACACAAATTTGTTTACATTAAAATTCTTATTAAAACCGAAATACGGAATATCGATTAGATGTCCGTTGGCTTCTTTCACATCTTGCTTTTTGTAAACTTGCCCGGTTGTTGTGGAAAAAAATGCACCTATAAAATTATTACTGTGAGCCGTGTTTATACCTAATTTAACATCGGTAAAGCTTCGTAAATTTGTGTTGGGATGCACCGTTATTGATTTTGAAACCGTTTGCGATTTTTTACCATTATTACCAACCAATGTTAAGGTATAATTACCTGGGGTATTAAAGGTGATTGTTGGTTCTTTTTCTGAGGATGTATTTGGTAACCCTCCTTGAAACGTCCAATTATAATTGGTGGCACTTTCAGAAATATTTTTTAAATGGATGGTAACAGGTACTTGATAATCGTCGTCTTGAAAAGCAACATCCCAATTAAAATCTAAAACCATATCTGGTGCGACATTTATACTGGTCTCTTTTGTAAACGTTTCAGTGCCGTTAAATACTTTTAATATTATCTTATGCTCACCTATTGTACTAAATATAATATTTGATGGGTGTTGTGCATTTGATGTTTCTGGTGTGCCCCCTTCAAATATCCAGCTATAGGTAAAGCCTTTGCCTTGGACGGTGTTATTTATTTTAACTTCAACCGGAGGAAAATTATTATATAAAATTTCGGTTGAAAACTGAATATCTATACCATCAACCAGTGTTATTTCTTTTTGAAAAACAGCCTCTTGACCGTCAACATTGGATGCTTTTAATTGAATAATATAAGTACTTGCTTTAGTGTATGTTATTGTCCCTGGGTTTTTATCGAATGATTGACTTGGAGTTCCTCCACTAAATGTCCATTCAAAAGTATCCGCATTTTCAATTTTATTATTTATACTAACTTGAACAGGTACCGATGTATTGTCTTTGATATACGTAACATCAAATGTTCCTTCAATAGTAATAGCTGTTTCTTTATAGCAGCCCAACACAAATAAGCAGGTTGCAAGAGTAAATAAACCGTATTTTAAATAATGCTTATTTAACATATTAATTAATAACTAAACGTTTTATTTGTGTACCTTCTGATGTCTCTAAAACCACAACATATATACCCATTGACACTTGTAATTTAAATGGAATGTTATATTCTTTAGCCCTTTCATTTTCCGGTTGTTTCATAATTAATTTTCCAGCTAAATTGAAAATACGTAAAGACATGGGGCTCGATTCTGCAAGTACAATGTTTACTTCAAAAACACCTGTATTTGGATTTGGGGTAATTTTAAACATTTCAACAAAAGGGGGGTTGCTATCACCAGGGTCGGGTAAATTACTGCTTTCCTCAATAATTATTGCTTTATAATATTCTTGATAACAATCGCCAAAAATTGAAAGTAAACCAATATCATAGGTATTGACTTCTGTGAATTTAAGAGTGATTGAGGTTTCGGTTTTATTCACAATAATAACATCATTTGGGATAAGCCATTCCGAATCATTATTTAAATTACCACTAACATTAAACAGCATCACTTCTTGATTTACATAAGCTTGTGAAGACATTAAAAACTCTGAAGTCACCTTATTATCAGAGTTAAAAATCTCAATAACATCTGTACCAACACATCCCGAACTGGCTGTAACTGTTGCTGTATAAATTCCAGTACCAGATAATACAACAGCAGACTTATCGCTTTTAAACCCGTTATTTGATTCCCATACATAAGTTGCGTTGGTATCTTTAATACTTATATCTAATTTATGTGTCTGTCCAATACATAAGGTTTTATCTGCTCCTAAATCTACAACTATAGCTTCCGGATTTTTTAATATAAACTCCCGTTCTAAACGGCATCCCTTTTTATCGGTAATAGTAACCGAGTAAGTTCCAGCACATAAATCACTTAGTTTTTGGGAAGTGTCGCCCGTATTCCACTCTATTTCATATGGAAAAACGCCTCCTGTAATATCTAAGTTTATTTCACCATTGCATGCTTCAATACAATTAACTTCGGTTATAATTTCATTAATTTGTAAGACCTCTTGTGTGTTTGTGCTATGTAGTAAAGTTATTTGGCACCCGTTAGCATCTTTTACATTAAGTAAATACTTTCCTGAAGATACATTATTTAGGTTTACTGTATCATCCCCTGTATTCCAGCTATAAGTATAAGGTGCTGTCCCGCCATCTATTTGAGCTTTTACAATCCAGTCGTTTTCTGCACCACAAGCAGTGTATGTGGACGTTAATACACCAGACAACTCTATTGGTTCCGTAATTTGCACCACATCACTTATTACTTTATTATTATTTGCATCGGTTACTATCACATAGTAATAGCCTGCAGCTAATTCATCTTGTAATTCTTCAGCTCCTATAGAGGTAATTGCATCATTTTTGTTAAACCATTCCAGGGTATAAGGGCTTCCTATTGTAAACGGATTACCACCTTCAATAGTAGTCCTTAAACTTGCTGTTTTGTCTCCATAACAAAGAATAGAGTTTTGCTGACTTACAGTAACTTTCAATGGTTCTGTCTGAGTTATAGTAAAAGTTTTTGATGCCAAACACATTGATGCATCTGTAGAATTAGCATCTTTTACGGTTACGGTGTAGATACCAGGTGTTAAGCCTATTATATCTTTTTCTATTGAATAATCTGCTCCGTTTTTTTTCCATTGAAAACTATAGGGTTCTGTGCCACCATTAACCGAAATACGAATCGCTCCATTATTTCCGTCTGCAAGAGTTGGGTTACTATAACTAATGGTCGTTATTGTTATGTCGTCTGGTTGTAATATAATTATGGGTTCACTTGTCATTGCTGTACACCCTTTTTCATCCGTTATTGTTAACGCATAACTACCCACTTTTAAATCTGTTCTGTTCTGAGAAGTCTTTCCGTCGTTCCATAAATAGGTGTATGAACCCGTACCACCTGACACTTCAATTGTGATGCTTCCATCGCTGCCACCATGACAAATAACGTTTGTTGATGTACTAATAAAAGTTACTGCTGTTGGTTCTGCTAAAGTTGTTTTTTCTGAGGTAACAGTTTCAGCAGTACTTTGGCCGTTTTTATCGGTTACTTTTACTATATAATCGCCTGCTAAAAGACCTACTGCTGTTTTATTTGTTTGTCCGGAAACTATATTTTCTAAAGTCCCTTCCACTTTATACCATGCATATTTGTAAGGGGCTATACCCCCAACAACATTAGCTATTAGGCTACCTGCGCCTCCATTACAATCTATTTGTTGGTTAAGCGTAATGCTCGCTGCAAACTGTTCTGGCTGTTCTAATATTTTTTCAATAGTTTCAATACAACCATTTTTATCGGTAACCGTTAATTTGTATGTTCCTCCCTTGGCATTATTTAAAACTATTTGCCACTCACTTGTACCAGTATCGTAATAATATTCAAAATCTGTCCATGCTTGCCATGTAGAAGTTGTAGCATTATAATATTCCCAATTAAAATTATAGTATGTTGATGTTGTAGGGTTATCAAAAGTTGTACCTCCACTTATATTAGCTGTTAAAAACCCATCGGAAAGCCCATAGGCAGAGGGTTCTTTTGTACCGCCTTCTGCTTCGGTTTGGATATGAACATTAAGCGCTGAGGTTTGAGTAATTATTACAGGAGTTTTTACAATCTCTTTTGCATCAACAAGCTCGCCTTCGGGATTACGTACTACTCTTGCTACACAATCATTAGCATCTTTTACTTGTAATATGTAGCTACCATTAGGTAGCGCTGTAATAGTTTCAGTAACAAAAGTATCAGATGTTGCGGCAGTATTAGTAAAGGGTTTCCAGTTTTCTATGCCTGCTGGTTCTAATGAATATTGGTACGTATCAAATAACTGCCCACCCCAAGCTTTAATTGTAATACTGCCATCGTTTTTACCATTGCACGTAACATTATTTTCTTCGATTACCTCAAACTCTACAGGAGTCGGTTTTTTAATTTCGAAGGTGGTTTTGTGAGTTTTGGCTTCGGTGTACAACGCTTCTGCATCACCAGTTTGGTAATGCGGAGCCATACCAAAAACTTTAAAAGTATAAATGCCTGGTGATAAGCTGTTTGTTAAAACAAAATCGTTATTAGCATCTAAAATAACATCTTCAATAGGTTCCGATGTTTGGCTTCCTACTCTAAATAATTCGTAAGTTATATTTTCATCTGGTTTTATGTCTCTATCAAAGTGTATTTTTATTTCGCTTTGTTCGCCGTCGTAACAATCTAATTGAAATGTTGGTTGGGAGGAAATATGGGGTGCGGAACGCCTGATAAAATATGTTACAGTATTTGATTTTGTACCACAATAATTTGGAGTATATTCATTAAAAGATGGATTGTAATCTTTCACTTGTCTAAATGAGATATATTTCCCATGATAACTATTTGAATCAATTCCCGTCCCATCAAATAAATCTTTAGCGTTTAGCAATAATTTATTTCCTGTTTTATTTTCAGGAAAATTAGTCCACAATCCATTATTAAGAAATTGCCAAGTAAGTCGTAATCCTCTACTAAAAAATTGATGAGAATTTAAAATAATATTATCGTCTACAGGTAAATCATATAATGCATCATCTATTGGCGGTAAAATATTCAAAATAGGTCTATAATGAACATCTATTGTAAATTCGCAACCTACATTCGAATCAAACGAGGTACTATATTTACATTCATTTGTATAAGCTATATCTTGAAGTAAAGTTTTTACTGATGTATAATGAGATGGTACACCTCTTATATAAACTACATAATTATTATATTCAGAAGGATTATATTCAAAACCATGTCCATTAAAACTGCTTTCAAACTCATATATTTGATTATTCAATTTATCGTAAATATAACCTTCCCCATATTCAATATCACATTGGGTATATGGAGGTTTATTATAAGTAACACTAACATCATATAAACCAATTACAGACCTATTGTCGATCTGTCCAATACTCATTTGCCAAAAAAATGATAAAAAAATCAAACAAAATAATAACTTCTTCATAACCTTAAAATTTAACTTCCACTGTTTTAACTTTAGAAAATTTACCATTTGTTTCGGTAGCTCTAAAATGGTATATATACACTTGGTTGGGGTGTACATCTTGGTCTATAATGGTTTTGGTAGTTGCGTTAACAATACGCCACGTAGAGGTTTGTTGGTCTTTTACTTGTTTGTAAATGGTAAACTCTGCAATGTTTTCGGTATCGGCACGCCAAAATAACTCAATGTAATTATCTATACGGTTTACGTTAAAATTTACAGACTTTATGGTCTCTTTTGGCATTAAATTGGTAACACTAATAGTTAATGGTGTAGATGGTGGCGACTCTAAACCGCTTTTATCTATGGCTTTTATGGTGTAGCGGTAGGTTTTGTTATCTTCTACTTTAGTATCAGTAAATTGTTGTGTGGTATCCGTTGATTTATATACAACTTCCCACTCGGTAGTATCGCTTAAGTTTTTACGCATTAAAACGTGGGTAGCATCGGGCTCGGTAGTGGGGATCCAATGTAACGTTACCGTACCGTTTTCTGAAGTATAATTTGAAAATATGGGTGCTGTAGGTGGTATAACATCTGGTTTTTCTAATACCAAAACTTCCGATTTTTGTGAATGATTAAAACGTTTATCAACAGCTACTACTTGGTAATATACTTTAGCGTTTAGGTTTTTAATCTCAACCGTATCTATATAGGTATTCATTTCTATAGGTGACACGGTTATTTGTGAAGGTTCTTCATTTTTAGTAAACCCACGAAAAATACGATAGCCTAAAATATCTTTGTCGGCATTTGGTGTCCATTTAATACGCGCCGTACCTAAGCTATCTATAATTCCTTCTAAACCTTTTGGAATTGCTGGCGGTATAGAATCTATAGGTTGAATTAAAGTGCTAAATGATGTTTTTTGGTGCTTAGGCGTAACGCCAACGGCAGTTATAGTAAAATAATTAGAAGCCTCTAATGCGGAATACGTAATGCTACGTTGCGACACAGGAATACTATCTACAACCACTTTATAGGGTCCAGAATCTTGTTCAGCATGATTAAGTTGGAATTTTTTGGTGATGACCTCCCCTGCTGTTGGATATTCCCAAAAAATTTCGGCTTCGTTTGGTTTTTTCGTGAATTTGAAATCTGAAATATACGGCGTGTAAGAAAGCCCAGGTTCGCCTTGCCCCGAAATGATTTCGGAATAGTTTCCTTTTTCGCCAAAAGGAGAGATTCCATTAACACGGTAATAATAGGTTTTGTTATTTTGCGCTAAGGAATCGATGTAATACATCCGTTTTGCGGGTGCGTTAGGTTTATCGTTTAAATTTACCAAAGGTTCTTTGCTTAAAGAAGAAAAGTTAGTACCATCTTCTGAACGTTCTAAATTATACGAGGTGTAAATGCTTTTAAACAAATCGTATTCCCAAGTAATAAGTACATGCTTATCATTAAACATACCTTGCAAATCTATGGGAGCTGGTAAGGGTTCAAAATTTTTTAAGCCTGCAATGGTAACACTCGAATTTAGCCCTAATAGTTCTTGTGGTAATGCTGATTTTATTTTATAAGCATATTGCTCGTTAGGTTTCACCTCAGTATCTGTATAACCCCAACCTGCTTTGGTGGCGGCTTCAAAATTCATATCGGCTGCCATTAATGCGAAGGTAAAACGCTGCTCGTTTTCTTCCACTAAATTAATGATATCGGCAAGTTGTCCTTGCGAACCTTCCACTAAAAAACTATCGCCATAAAGCGCTTGTGCAATAATGGCGGCGAAGTCGTTGTTTTCTATTATAGTTTCCCAAGTTTCAAGCGCGTCGGCTTTTATTGGTTTTTCCCATAATTTTTGAGGCTCAGGTAAGCGTTGCCCATCTTTAGAGAATAGATATTTTTCTAAAATAAAACCGTTAGTGTTACTTTTTTTCCAAGCTACACCTTCATTTACTGCCCAACGCAGTAGAATTTTATTTTGTTGTACTCTCGCTAGTATTTTAATACTTGGTATGCTATCGTTCACAGGAGTTTGTGCCATACTTAGTGATGACCAAATTAACGTGATAATTAGCGTGATATGTAGTTTATATAATTTCAAATTACGTGTTTTTTATTAGAAAAATTTAGCCAAATTGGCAGCTATAATTATCTAAAATTATTTGTGTTTTTAAACTTATAAATGACTGACGTTCCTATTTTTCCATCTGGCAACGTGTATTTCAATGTGGTATTATAAAAGCCGTAGCGCATAAATTTATAATAGTCGTCTAGAAAATTAAGTGTCGGACTATTATTAGGAATCTTGCCATCGGTTTGAGCGTTTACAATTTGGTTACGCAAATCCATCCAATCAGTTTTATAGACCACGCCTAAATTGTATAGAAAAGGAAATGTTGTTCTTTGGTCTTTTTCGTTAACTTCATACTCCAAATTAGTTAAGTAATTAGATATTAACGGTAGTGCATTTTTTGGAGGCGTTCCTAAAATAATTGGGTTTCGATTTGTAATGGTGTATTTGCCTTCAAATGGATATTTAGAATAAAGAGGTGGATTTAAATCTACTAAAAAATAATCGTCATCTAAAGTTGCTTCAATACTAACTAAAGCAGTGTTATTACTATAATTTGTTCCTAAAAGCTCGGTAGTATCAAAAGGTTCATGGTCTTTTATTTTATTGTTTAGATAAATAACATCGGATGAAAGACTTCTCCAACCATAATTTGTAGCATCAATTGAGTTTATTTTCTTCTCAAATGTTTTATACTTTGAAGTTGAAAACAGATAAGCTAAACGTTCAATCTCTCCATCCTTGGATACATTTTCTGCTTTATTGTCCTTAATATTTATATTAGTATCTGCATCACTATTATCATAAGTACTTTCAGTTTTAGTACTCGTTTGTGGTTGATTGTTATCTGTATTATTTGAGATAGTTGTTGTACTCCCTTTAGGCTTACTGGCTACTTGTAAGCTATACTTCGTTTCTTGAGATAATTTAGGTAAACTATATCTTAATATATTATTAGCTGTATCGTAGTTAAATTCTACATGACTTGATTGAGCAGCATCCATTTCTTTATATTTTATAAAACTTTCCCACGCCGCATCATCGAATAAGTAATCTTGACCCCGTTTTAATTGAATATACCCTTGGTTGGATTCTTCCTCTAAAAAATATTTTTGATTTACTACCGGATATGTTAAAACAATGTTTGAGAGCGGTATGTAATTAGGCGCGCCGCCAGTTGTGAATTTAACCTCTTGCATTTCTGTTGCCAATTGACCATCAATCAACATTGGTTTAAAAATACCTTTTGTTTTTTCTTTAAAACTTACTTTTACACGTATAGTTAACTCTTTATCACCTGGTAAAATATCTGTAGCAACTAAGTTTACATTATCATTATAAGGAGACCATTCAAGTTTACTAGGAATCTCTACCCCATCGTTCAACAATACAAACTCTTCTAAATCTATTCGATAGGTTTTATCGCCTTCATCTTCTTGAATAACCACAGGAACACCAACTTTCATGTTAAAAGAGGCTTGAGGAATAGCAAATACATCTATTTCTTTGGCAGCATTTTCAGGAGTAACGCCCGCAATAATTTTTATACCGCCTAAAGGAAGCTCATGTTCAAACTCACATTCTTCTCCAAGTATCACTTTAAACCTAAACCTTCCTTTTACTAAACCTCCTAATAAACTAAAATTACCACCGATATACCCTCGCATCCATACTGGATTTGGTGCTTTTGTTTGCAAAATTGCCGCCGCAGCACCTTTTATAATTGGTATCTTCTTTTTAATTAAAAATAATTTCACATTAATGCCTAATTCACCTTGTAAATAAGCGTAAGCTTGTCCATTGGCATACCAACCATTTATACCAACTTGATCACCAGTATTAACGCATTGTGCATTTTGATAGTTTTTTAGCATGATATCGAAACTTGTACCTGCTTGAAGACTGGCATAAAACATTAAAAAACGCAAATCTCCAGTATCTACTGTTATATTTGCCCCAAAAGCAACCCCCCCACCATTACTTAATGCACTTTTAGCGTTTTCATTTCGCATATAATCTAACTCACTAGTTGATAATCCAAGTATACTAGCAACTTTAGGATCTGGCCCTGGAGAAGCAGGTAATACAGAACCCACCATAAAATAACCACCAGTATTTACAGAAACTGGACCAACATTAATACCTATTTCGATACGTTGCTCTGGGGTTCCAATATATATATACCAAATTTTATTTTTAGAGTCAAAGTGTAAAGTTGATTTACCTCCACCAGTTAAAAAACCTCCAGGTGTATTTATAGAAGCATCCAATTCGCCGTGTAAAACTTCGTTTTGAAAATCGTAAGTAATACCCATTTTAGCGCTTATAGCCATACTATCTCCAGGCGGTGTTTGAGGAAAGTTCGTTTCTGCTTTATCCATCAAGTTTTTACCTACCCAAGTATCTTCTCCTCCACTTTGTTTTTCAAGAAATTTCTTTGCGATATCTGTATCGAGTTTAACACGATCAACTAGATCAGATATTTTTGCTAAACCAGGGATTTCAACACCTAAGAAGGTTGCCTGACCATAAAACCCCATATTAGTAACACCTCCAGTATTCTTATCAAAAGCAATTTCAAAACCTGCGCTCCCTTTAATAACTTGATCTTTGACCATGTTAAACATAACCATGGCTTTCAAACCTAATCCTACATCTTGGGCAGGTGTATATCCTATACCCGTTGGAGAAAAATTAGAAGAAAAACCTTTTCTTTTCATTCTGTATGAAGCACCACCAGCAAAACCGCTCAAGTTCATAAAACCTGTTCCTACTGAAAAACCATCAACCATCGCTTCAAATTGCCAATACCTGAAATCTGTTTTTCCAAAAACACCTTTAGCTTTAGCTTCTATACCAATACTTTTAAATTTAGCCGTTAAATCTGCCGAAAAACCATCGCCGTATTCAGGATCATCACGCATTAAATTTAATTCTCCAATAATAGAAAGGCCACCTAAATCGGCATCAACATTAATAGCATTCATGTCAACACCATTAAACTTCCATTTTTGTTTGTAATTTTCTTCTTTAAAAGCACCTTTAATTTCTAAACTAGTTCTGGCAGCAAAACCATTATCTTCCCCCATTAGATTCACTGCCAAATCAAATTTCAAATTAGTGTTAAACTCATTAGATATAATATCAATATTAGAAATAGACACAGGAAATCCCGCTATAGCTACTTCATCATGATATCCCATTGAACCCACTTTAAAGACAGGAGATTCCGTTTGGAGTACTAAATTTTTAAATTCAATTCCTTTAAATTCAATAAAGTTTTTTTCTAGTGAACTGCCGTTATTTGTTATTCCTGTCGCTAATTCTTCACCTTCTTTCTCTAAACTTTCTTTTTGGCTTATACTAATTGCTAATCGTCCATGCAAGGTAGCTTTAGGCTTAAAATGTCCATCACTTACAGTTAGTTCAACAGTACTATTTGGATCTAATTCTCCTTTTGCTTTCCAAAGATTAAAATCTATTATAGAATCGTTACTAACATTAAAGATATACTCTTCTTCTGAAATCGTACCTTTATATTTTAAACCAATATGGCTTGTAGTAACATCCGTTTCATTTTCTTCTTTTGAAATAGGTAATAATATTTGTCCATTAATCTTACCGCTTGCTAGGTTATTAGCAACAATGTCAACCTCAATATAATCAATAGAATATGCCCAAGCTTTTTCCTTATTTGTAATACCTTCCTTTAGTGAGAATAAATTATCAGCATAAAAACTCCCTGAAACACCGTAATTGTCTATCAATAAATGGTGAGCACCAAACTCTACACGCTTATTTTTATCCAGGTTGTTTGATGTTAGAAATTCAGAAGGCATTTTTACTTGAACTGAATTTACATAAATACCTCGCCATGAATTTTCTGTTGGTAAAAGCAGGCCGTTTTCTTGATAATATTCTGGAAATTCAACAGCAGCATCATTTCGTAAATCACTAAAATCTAATATGGCTTTATTTATAGCAAACTGAAAATTACCTTTATAATCTTTATTATTACGCTTTTTTGCTAAAACAAATGGCTGAAGATCTATATCTACCAATAAGTCGTTCCAATCTTTTGCTATTAAATTAAATTCTCCTTTTACTCGGTACGGTACTTGCGCCGTTTGTTTGCCACTTTCATTCTCGAAAATTCTAGTTTCCGTTGTTTTTTTCTCATCAACTTCACCGCTTTCTTCTATAGGTAAAATAAGTGCTCTAGAAAACTCTACAACGCCCTGAATCCCCATTTCTTTTACTCCATCACAATCGATAGTCACAAAGGTTTTACTATCTATCTCCCCCGACTTATAATCAAAACCTCCCTTTAAAGAGAGCATCCAATTACCACTGTTAAAAGGTATATTAACATCGCCTAATAACACTAAGTTAGCATCGCCAATTATACCTCCTTTATGAGATAGTTTCACATTATTTGCTCCAAAAAAGAGTTCAAAAGGAAGTCCTTCCTTGTTTATTTGCGGTATTCTCACTCGTGCAAATACCGTTAACTCGGTATAATCTTTATTAATTATAGCCTGTGTTATACATAATGCATAATCTATATTTTCTCTTAGATGCTTTACACCAATAGGAAGCTCTTGCATGTCTTCATTTCCAAAGCTATCTATCCAAAACCCACCCTCTTCAATAGCTTTAAATATTTCTGCAGCTTTACTAATATCTTTAGCGATTGAATCGGAAGATGGATACCATTTTTCAATATATTCCCATGTAAATTCATGTGAAGAATTACTAGAAATCTCAAAAGACTTGTTATAATCTTTGGTTTTCTGGTTAGATTCACTATCTAGGATTGAATCTAACCTACTAAAATCTTTGTGCTTAAGCACGCTTGTAGAACCAAAATATAGCTTTGTAGCAGTATTATTTAAGTGCGCTTGTAATAAACTTGTAAATAGGCAAAACACACAAAAAAGCGTAGCTTTTTTCAACATAACGATTATTTAAAGGTAGAAATATGGGCTATTACTATTTGCAAATTAACAAAATTAATCTTACATGACAGTATGTATTTTTTGCTAAATTCAAATTACACCGACTTTATTCAGCATAGGCTATATTATTGAGACTATTTAAAAAGAGAGGAAGAGTTTGGATATTTATGTAATCAAGCACAAGCCACTAAATTACTAACCTATATTTATTACTCGACAAACACAAAACAGAAGGAAGTTCATACAAAGTATTATTTACTTACAAAAACAATGCTTTTTTTCTTTATAATCATAAACAGTTTCGTTTTTTACTAGTGCTCTTTAATTTTATTCAAATTTGATAAAAATGGAAGTGTTTATGATAATTGCAATATGATGTAAACAGTAAAGCCACATGCTCCTGTTAAAAAAGGCTAGAGACGTTTCTCCTATTACTAACAATATTTTAGTACAATTAATTCTTCAACTAGTTTCTATATTTTTTAGAAAATGTTTCTTTAATGATAATAACATAGCCTTTGGGAATGATATTGATTTCCCAATTATCTACTTCTTCTTTTTTTAAAACAAAAACTACGGGAGGATCAATACCGTAACTTTTAGAATCTAAATGATGAAACCCCTCTCCTTTACAGAAAAAAATAATTTCTAAATATTTATTATGTCTGTGAGGTTTGGTATAACGCTTATTAACGAAGTGATTTAAACTTTTTTTAAAAAAAATGAGAAGGGTTGTGGATATTTGTGTTGCGAAACATAAATAACTAAATCACAACCCTATATGTACTCAGTAC
>NZ_JBHMFC010000025.1:0-8266 GCF_042427585.1 Mariniflexile ostreae
AAAACAAAAAACCTTAAAAAACTAAAATATAGAATTTTAAGGCTAGGATATTATTGCACAAATTTAACGAAGAATTTGTTTGGTTTTTAACTCAGTTCTTTGTTAAAGCATGAGGCTGTACGATGAGCAGAAAAGAGGTTTTTTTAGCGATAGAATAATCTGTGAAGACACAAGGAGGGCGTTAAGGAAAATAAAAAACATCAACGAACGGAAGGTTTAGCACTTTATAATGGTATTATGTCGCTTCTTTTTTTATAGAAATATCATTCATCATCAATCTTTCTTTTTGCTAAGCGTGCCGCAATAATGCTCACAATAAAAATTTGTAATGCATGAAAAATCATCAATGGGAGTAAAATGATACCCATAGACATGGTACTTGGGAAAAGAATTTCAGAAAAAACAGTACCGTGAACCAACGACTTTTTAGTGCCACAAAATTGTGCTGTAATACGGTCTTCGGTATTAAATTTTAGTAAACCCGATAAAAAACCCGTAATAAAATAGACCGTATAAAAGAGAACGATAACCATTGCGAAAAGTAACAATAGATCGGGAATACTAACCGAACTGAAAATTTGTTCTTCAAAAGATTGAGCAAAGCTCTTATAAATGATAAGTAAAATGATAGACTTGTCGAACACCGTAAGTTGCGTTTTATAGTGTAAAGCGAGCTTGCCCCAATATTTCTGTAAGAGCATCCCTAAAATTACAGGAAGCAATATTTGAACTATTAAAGACATATAAATCGATTCTATATGGTAATCGGTAGTGTTGTGTTGTAAAAACAGGCTTATCCAGAGAGGAGTAACTATAATACCAATAAGGCCAGAGATGCTCGCGTTAAATATGGAAGCAGGAATATTGCCCTTCGCTATAGATACCATAACAACCGATGACGATACCGTAGACGGAAGTGCCGCCAAAAACAAAAAGGAAAGCCATAATGTTTGTGCTTCTTCGGTTTGGATTAAAGGCTTAAAGGCAATAACAATAAGTGGAAATATTAGAAAAGTAGTAAGCTGCACTAAAATATGGAGCTTCCAGTTTTTTAAACCACTTTTAATTTTATCAGGACTTAGCTTTAGGCCATAAAAGAAGAAAATTAAGGAAATACCAATGCTTCCAATTAAATCTAAAGGAACGGCGCTTTGTTTACTGCCCCAATTTGGATATAGATAAGCGATAAGAATGGTTGTTATAGTGGCTAGTATAAACCGATCAATCTTTATGTTCATAATTAATTTTCAGCATTAAAAAATACTTTATAGTAATGCATTTTCTTATCCTCATCATAACCACGCTCCAAATATTCTGCAGAGGCATCTGGGGCATCGATATCTAACTTTATTTGGATGTTGGTATCGAGCTTAATATCCGTTTTAAATTTCTTTTTTTCTTTATTAACAACGGCTTCCGCTACATCAAATTGGTTTCTTATTATAAGGTTTTGCTCGCCTTCAAATTCTTTCTTATAATCTTCAAACTGTTTTTTATGTTTATCTTCTTCAAACAGTTCGTCTTTGAAACGTTCTACGTTTACTATTTCGTTTTCTTTAAAGAAATCGATGGTTTTTGCTAAAAATGTGTTTTGCTCTTTAGCACCATATGTAGGCTTTAAAATTTCAGTAGAGAAATCTTTGCACAATTCTATATATTGTTGAGTATGGTTGTTGGCGTCATCAGCGTATTTAATGTTTAAAAAATGGTTTAGCCAATACTGTGTGTCGTAACTATTGTTGTCTACACTTAAAATAATGTTGCCTTCGCCATCGCTTTGGTTCAAGATCAAACAGCCTTTGTCTACTTTTTTTGAACTGATACCTTTTTGTACCAGTACATCATAACTGTTGTTCTCTAAGTAGGTTTGAAAAAAGTTGACTTTATTTTCAATTTTAAAGATGCCTATAGCATTTGTTGTAATGTCTCTAAACTCAATACCTTCAAACATAACAATTAGTACATCTCCTGTTTTTATTTGTGCAGAACTGGATTGCTCAAACAGGTGCATTACTATGTGTTTTGAAATATCTATAAACCCTTCTTCATCATTAAATATTTGATTGGAGTAGCTATTAATTTCATTTAAACTAATATTGGCATGGTGGTTGAACCGATAACTCTGTACTACGCTACCAAATGGTCTTAATAGAAAAGGGAGCATCAGCTCATAACTGGCCTCGTCGAAATCGACTAACTTTTCTGAAAAAGCATTTTTGGTGTCGTTAAATTTATTGCCAACTTTATGGATGATGCATTTTGAAATGGATGCGTTTTTTCTTGTAATCATGAGCTGTTATTTTATTCTGCAATAGTAAGGATTTCAAAAGATAAATGCATAAAAAAGAAATACCAAAACTCTAGTTATAAGACCCAGGGTTTAGGCCTTATAATTTTAAAAGTAGAGTTAATTAATTTGATATAATAATATGGAGTTAGATTCGCCTTTTACTATAAATTCCAAATCGCTGTCCGTATCTATGTTGTCAAGTGTTATTATGGAGTTTCCATAAACCGGAAAGTTTTGTATGCGCTCCGCCTGGCTATCATAAAGATATATTTTCTGAGATTGTAAATCGGTTATTGCGACATATATTTTATCGTTAATGTAAAACAATTGCGGTTTGGTGTAATTGCCATAATCTAGCTCTATGGACTTTCCTTTAATAGTTAGCTTGTTTTCGCTTAGGGTTACCAAGGTTTTACTTGTCGCATCAATATGGTGCCGCTCGGAAAGATTTAAATTCTGACTTCCTACGTTTCCTTTAGTGTCAATGAAAAGTATATCGCCCCTTTCTGTAGTAGTGGTAAACTTATCATTATATAAATAAACAAGTTCTGAGGAAAAATGCAGGGTTGTTTTTGGCGTTACCCTCGTGTTTCCTGTACGGTCTAAAATATAAAGTTTGCTTTGCGTTTTAAAGATAATATAATCTTTGCGGCCTATTCTTAAGTGTTGCGGCTGACTAATAATGGTGCCATTTGCATTTTTAAAAGTAAAACCTGTTACAGGTTTAGCGTTTACGTCATACATTAAAACGTGTTGCCCTTGAGTTACCAGTAATCGGTATTTTTTGTTTTTATCATAATCAAAAACAGAGAGGGGCTGTGTGATTTTATCATTGAATTTGCTAGGGAATGGTGCTACATCTGCACCCTCTCTATCTATAACATACAATCGGTTTGGTGTGGCAAATACCAATTGCAATCGTCCGTTTCTATAGATGTCAATCTGCTCTACATTGCCAAGAATGGGACCTTGCAATTGCTTTTTCCAAAGGATTTTTCCTGTATTGGAAATTAAATAGAGGTTGTTGTTTATGTCTTGAATAATAATCTCTTTCTGTTTAGTGATGTGATTGGTTACTAACTGAGGGTGGTTTAGTAAGTCAGATTCAAGTTTGATGTTCAGTTCTTCAGTTATAGAGTTTAGAGAAGCTTTGGTTTTATTTTTCTTTATAATACCATTTACATGCGCAAAACCATTGTCATACACAAATTGGAGCGAAGATGATTTATAAGGCTCTAGATTCAATTCCGATAGATTCTCTATGTTATTCCCTAAAATCGTTTTTAATAACGTAGGGTTTGTAACAAGCATTAGTGAGGCTTCATCGCCCAATTGTGCTTTTATATCTTGAAAGTAGGGTTGTTCACTTAAAGTGGTTTTGTTTTGGTAATTGGAAATGATGTTTTTTAGATGCTCTAGATTATTCGAAAACACAAAGAAATTATCTATTACAGCATACATGTCGAATGTTTTTGAATGGATAAAGGGTGTAAATGCATCGGCAAACAGCGTAGGTGTGCTAAAGTTGAAAATATCTATTTGTCTATAAGTTTCCACGATGTTTTGTTCGCTTAGTAAGGCATCAGACGTAGCAATTAAATCCACAGAGTTTAAAACAATGGCTTTATCTTTAGACTTATAAATAACTCCTACCTCAATAATATTATCGAAAAGGGATGGTGCGTTAGTAATAGAGTCCTTTTGATGAAACTTGGCTAAGTTCTTTTCAAAAGTTTTATAATTTTTAAATGTGAAGCTCATAAAGCCATCACTTTCCAAGGGGGTTAGGCGTTGTGTTTGTACTTCTTGAGCTGTGGTGTTCTTAAAAACGTCTATAAGTTTTTTTGAAGTTTCGGCGCTCTTTGTAATCCCGTTCAAATAAATGCTATTTTGATCAATATCGGCATCAATAGCTATATAATCAGTAAAAGTTTTGAAAAGCAAGGAATCATTCACAAAAAAAGACTTTAGAAATCTGTTTTTATGAGCCTTCAAGATTACAGATGTTGTTTTGTCTTGCCCTGTTGTATTATATACTTGTTCTAACGCTTGGTCAAGAGGTTTGTTCTCAAATGCTTTTTCAATTATTGTTTTTGAAGAAGATGAAATAAACGTACTGTCTATTATAGTGCTATAAAAGGTTTGGCTATTGACAGTGGACTTAGTGATGGATTTGTTTTTATATGAAAAGTGTTCCTCGATATAATCAGGAAGAGAATCAGTAACAAAAAGCGTTTTAGAGGAGGCTGTAATTACGGTGAGGTCTATTGTGTCTTTAACATCTTCAGAAATACAGATTAAAGTTTCAGTGTTAGGATTTAAATGTTTTAAAAGCTCTAGTTTGGTTTTTATATGTTTAAAGGCCTCCGATTTGGAGATGTTTTCGATGAAATCATTATTATCCAGACTGCTCTTAAAGCTTTCAAGGTTAGTTGTTTTTAAAATAAACGAAGCATTATCTGGAGCATAATGGATAAGCTTGGAACGTTCCGTTTTAGTGTTGGAGCAGCTTAAGGCTAATAAAAGGAAGAGGCATAAATAGAAAGGTCTCATAGAACGGATTAATTTTTACAAACCTAATAATTATCAATAAGTTTTTTCAAAGGAAAGTTAAAAAGTTACAAGTCAAATTTAAATTGTTCTGGAAGCAAGCGAAATGTTTTACGATGATACTTTGTAATGCCATATTTTCTAATGGCAGCTCTGTGTGCTTTAGTAGGATATCCTTTGTTTTTGTTCCATTGGTACATGGGGTATTCTTCATGGATGGAGTTCATGTACGCATCTCGGTAGGTTTTAGCTAAAATAGAAGCTGCTGCAATGCTTAAATATTTGCTATCTCCTTTAATAATGGTTTCAAAAGGTATATTTCCATAAGGTTTAAACCTATTGCCATCAACAATTATAAATTCTGGTACAAGGCTTAAACTACCAATCGCATTGTGCATGGCTAAAATTGAGGCGTTTAAAATATTGATGGTGTCAATATCTTCTTGGAATACATGGGAAACACTAAAGCAGAGTGCTTCTGTTTCGATAATTGGTTTCAATAGTGTTCTTTTAAGCTCACTAAGTTGTTTGGAATCATTTAGTGTTTTATTTTTAAAATTCCTTGGCAATACAACCGCAGCTGCGGTTACGGGGCCGGCAAGACAGCCTCTTCCCGCTTCGTCCGTGCCACATTCTAGAATGTGCGATGAATGGTTAATCAATAACATATAGCAAAAATATCGATAATTATTCAATGTACATATGCCTTATTGGATATAGGTGGGTTTATTAAATATGAAAGCACTTTGGAATTAAATAAGCGTTTTAGGATAGTACATAAAGGTAATTATAGCATTGCTGTTTGTCTGTAATAAGACCGATGATGATGGGTAATTGGCAATTTGAGGTTTATAAAGGGTGTCGAATAAATGCTCTGGACAGGCATATCTTTTAAGAATCTGAAAAGAATGCCTGAGATTTAAAAGGCCTGTGGCCGTTGCTAGAGTAGATGGAGCGCTAATTTTTTTCTCGGGATTTAAACTTTTTACTATCATCAGGAATTCAAGGGTATCCTTAATTTATTTATAAATTCATTAAATAATTAAAACCAGATTAAATAATATTCTGTAGTAATAAGGTTATCATATTTTGTATTTACCTTTGCATGGTTTATAAATAATTATGAAGAGATTAGTTTTAGGTTTTTTTTTAGTAAGCTTTTTTAGTCAGTTAAGTGCTCAAACAGAGCCGCTAGAGACCAATCGAGAGGTGGACACTGTGTCGTCTCAAGAACAAAAGATACCAGGGGCGAAAACGTCACAGAGAAAACCTGAGTCCATAAAGAACACTCAAGACAAGAAAGCCAGAATTCAAGACTATTTAATTATTTCTGTTGAAAAGGATACCACATATGTGGACACGACTTTAACCATATATAAAGAATATAAGTATAATTACTTACGCAGGGATAATTTTGGTTTAATGCCTTTTGGCAACTTAGGTCAAACCTATAATGCTCTTACTTATAATTTTCAGAATACAAGTTTAATGCCTGAAATAGGGGCGAGTGCACGGCATTATAATTATATGGAGGTAGAAGATATCTACTATTATCGGGTGCCAACGCCGTTAACCGAATTATTTTTTAAAACGGCTTTTGAGCAGGGACAGCTTTTAGATGCGCTTTTTACGGTAAACACATCCCCGCAGTTAAACATGTCTATTGCCTACAAAGGGTTGCGTTCCTTAGGAAAATATCAAAGACAGTTAACCAGTACGGGAAATTTTAGGTTTTCAGCAAACTATCAAACTAAAAATAAAAAGTATTTTTTGCGTACACACGCCGTGGCACAAGACCTAATGAACCAAGAAAATGGAGGAATAAAGGATTCAAGCGTAGAAAATTTTGAGAACGGTAACCCTGAGTTTTTGGATCGCTCTATTGTAGAAGTCAATTTTGATGGCGGTGATAATGCAGAAAACATATTAAAGGGAAAGCGTTTCTATCTGGATCATACCTATGATATCATCAACAAAAGAGATTCTTTGTCTGAAAACAAACTTAGTATCGGCCATGTTTTAACTTTTAAGGATAAAAGCTATGCATATAGCCAAAACAGTGCTAATGTTATTTTTGGAGAGGCGTTTAAAACAACTTCCCTTCGAGATTTGGTAACTTTAGAAGACTTCTATAATCAGTTCCATGTGAACTTCAGTAATAATATATTGGGCGATTTGCAGTTTAATATAAGTAATAACAATTACAACTATGGTTATGATAATATAGTAAACATTAGTGGCACTACAATTACAAATAGACTAAAAGGGAATGTCTTCTCTGCGGGAGGGAAATATCATAAGCAATATCGAGGCTTTGATTTAAAAGGGGAGCTGGGTTTGAATATTGCTGGAGATTTTGATGGGAATTTCTTGAAAGCTACTGCCTCGTTTAAGCTTAATGATGATATTTCAGCATCTGCAACACTTAATCATAGCTCTAAGGCACCAAATTATAATGTGTTACTATATCATAGTGACTATAAAAACTATAACTGGAACAATAATTTTAATAATATAAAAACACAACAGCTGGCATTCCAGTTAAAGTCAAAAAAATATGCCACGGTATCGATAGACTACTCTACAATAAGCGATCATACTTATTTTAAAAAAGAAGACAACCTGATTAAGGCGTTTCAAAACAACAGTACTATAAACTATTTTAGGATAAAGCTGGAAAACGAAATAAAGTTTAAAAACTTAGCATTGAACAGTACCATATTATATCAGGAAACAGATGATAAGGACAATACGCTAAATGTACCACAGTTAACCACACGTAATACGTTGTATTATGGTAACCATATGTTCAAGAAAGCCCTCTACTTACAAACAGGGGTTACCTTAAATTACTTTACTAAGTATTATATGAGCGGCTATGACGCTGTTCTTGCGGAATTCTATGTTCAGCGAGACATGGAATATGGAGGGTTTCCCCGTTTGGATTTCTTTATAAACGCTAAGGTGCGTCAAACCAGGATCTACGTCAAGGCCGAGCATTTCAATGCAGCTTTTACGGGATACGATTATTATTCTGCCCCCGGGTATCCCTATCGCGACTTCGCAGTGCGTTTCGGGGTGGTCTGGAACTTTTTTATGTAAGCCCTATTATATAGGTAAGGGTCTATGTGCCCTTATAGAAGGATCCAAGCCAGATAAGCCAGTATATCTGGCTTTTTTATTTGGTGTTCGGGTTGGTGTTCGGTTTTGCTTTGTGGCACGTTTTGTCCAGTGGGGCTTATTTTTCTGTCCTTTTAAGATTAAATTTACGGAGCTAACCTATTGTAGAATAATGTCTTGTGTGGCCTGTTTAAAATTTATAAAAAAAAAGTTTTAAAAAGATGGTCTTTAAGAAGAAAAAGGGTTTTATATTTGCACCCCGCTAAGCAAGGATATTTAGAATTGCGATTGCGTTACGTTCATAGA
>NZ_JBHMFC010000026.1:0-9481 GCF_042427585.1 Mariniflexile ostreae
AAAAATGGAACGCTGATAAACAGCTAATAATAATGAGAAAATTAAACGCATAATTAATAATCGAAATTTAAAAGATTACTCTTGTTTTATAGGGGTCAAAACACTCAACATGATCTTTATGCAAATTATCTAAATAGTAGTAATCACCTTTTTTAAAATTTACTCCTCCTAATTCAGTTTTACTCGTTATTTTATAAATTTTAGCACCTTGAAAATTAGATTTTGTGGGTTCTGAATGATTTGCAAGAGCGTCTATTGGGTACAATCCTAAACTATCAAACCTTCCGTTAGGATTATCGACATATGAATAAAGGTTGAACTCTCCAGAATGCAACCCAATCGGGTCTTGGCTTATATAACGTCCATCTTCTGGGTCGTAATACCTAAAGCGGTTGTAAGCCAACGCTATCTCTGGGTCATAACTCTGTCCTTGATACAAAAATGGACAAAAGTTAGCTTTCCCTTTTTGTTTGAGTACTTTCCCGTTGCTGTTGAGTTCGCGTTCCCAAACCAAATCGCCGGCGTTGTATAGCCTTCTAATTAAATAGTTCTCTAATAAAGACTTAATTTAATCATTGCTGCTCTTCCTCTGTTCTTTTCACGATTATTAATTTCTTCTATAGCAATTAATAAATTATTTATAATAATCATGTTTGTTTTTGAGAAAGAGTGAAGCATTAAAACAATATACTCGTCTGGTTCTAAGACTAATTCACTCATCCCTTCTTCTGGAAATCTCATGCTACCCCAACAATCTATAAGAGAATTAATATTATTTCCATAGAAATCAGGAAAACCAAATTCTTTTTTTATCATTAAATGCATATCTGATACATCATGTATTTTATTAAAATCCAATTCGATTGTTACTTTTTCTATTTCCATCCTCCTAAATTTATTTCTGTAAATGATTCATAATGGTCATGAGAATAATAAGCTTGCTTAGTCTGGTCATTAACAACTATTCTTCTAGCCCCATTGCTTTTAGTTTCTGGAGTTTTTACAGTCCATTCTGTATAAGTATTTGATGTGTTTAATCTTTGAGAATTAGGGTTGCCCACATTATGAGAATTCTGAAAAGTTGTTCCGTCATTTGAATATCTTAGTCTGTTTGATTTAATCCTGTCAACAGTATTTTGAATTTCTCTCATGGCCTTTCCATCTAGGTTATCTCCGTGTTTTTTCTTGATTATAGAGTGTAATTGTTTGGGATTATTCCCATAACTCTTCGCTAACCCAAAAACATCAATCCACCCATTCGTATCTCCAACATAATTATAAAACCCAAACTCTCCAGAGCGCAACCCAATCGGGTCTTGGGAAATATACCTGCCATCTTCTGGGTCGTAATAGCGAAAGCGGTTGTAGGCCAACCCAATTTACTCACATATTCTTATTGTTTTTTTGGAGTTCGTGAACCTCCTGCGTCGGTTTCATCATCATAATATTGCCCTTGAAACAGAAATGGGCAAGAGCCTTTCTGTGTTTCTTTTATAACTTTACCATTGCTATTTAGTTCTCTTTCCCAATACAATGAACCATCATTTTGGTACATTTCAGTTGGGGTCCCTAAATGGTCGTTAACAATACTGTATTGTTTGTTATTCTTTATTTTGGCAATGGGCGAATAACTATCTTCTTCAAATATCCAAGTAATTACTTTATCGTTAAGAACGTCTTGGATTTCAAAACTTTTCCACTCGTGCAACGGCACATTCCCATCCCAAACAAAGTTAGTAAAAGTTTTCTTGAATTTCTTATAAATTCTTCTGCCAAGGGCATCATAAGCAAAGGTGACGGTTTCGCCATCGGGGCGTTTTACGGCTTCAAGCATGCCGGCAGTATTCCAGGTGTATTTGTAATGCTGCTCTTTTATGGCAAAAATACGGCCTGTTTTTTTGTATTTCTCGCTCAGGTTGCCTTGGTGGTCGTATTTGTAATGCCAGCTGCCTTTTTTTTCTAGTTTGCCATCTTGGCTATAGGTACGGTCTTTTTTGTCGGGCGTTTCGTAAAGGTTGCCTTGGCTGTCTGGGTAACGGTTTTGTGTGCTCCCATCGGCATATTTTGCTTCTGTAAGGTGTCCGTTTTTGTTGTACTCAAAATTGGTGACTCCTGTATTAGAATCTATAATTTGTTTTAATTGGTTGTTTAAGCCCCATTGGTACTTTCTACTTTTGGCGCGCTTGCTAGGGTGTCCTGTGAGTTGCTCGGTAGGACGCCCCAATTTATCACGGTGTGTGGCTTGTTGGATATTGCCTGGGAGTAAGCGTTGTATTTCTAACCCCATTTGGTCGTAGCCAAACGTGGTTTCCCAGTCTTGCTGGGTTTTCATCTTACTTAGTTGCCCCAGCTCATTGTATTCCAAGTCAAGATTGGCCCCTAAACTACTTTGCAAATTGGTACGTTGCCCTACGGCATTGTAAGTGTTTGTTAGGATGATGTCGTTTTGGGTTTCTTTGGTAATGTTGCCAAGTGCATCATAAGCAAAGGTGACTTTGCTGGCCGGGTTGATGGCACTGGTAAGCAAGCCTGCCGTGTTATAGTCAAAATGATGCTCTACACCATCGTGATACGTCACTTTTTGTATGTTACCGAGTTTATTGTAAGCGTATTGCGTTTTTGTGTTCCCTGCTAAGGCACCCTGATAGTTTTCAACATCTTTTTGTATCACGTTACCTGCCATATCGTGTTCGTAATGGCGCGTTACCCCATCAAACGGGGTTTCTTCAATAACATTACCAACGCTGTCGCGTTTAAAAGTGTAAGGCACACGGTCATTTTCCACACGTATCAGTTGTTCTTCTTTATTATATAAAAATCGGGTATTCTTTTCGTTTTGGAAGCGTCCCGTCATTTTCCACATCCCTTTGTAGCTATAGGTTACTTCAGTCTGGCTGTCGGTATATTGCAAAAGGTTGTCAATCCCGTCATACGCCAATTTTACTTTATTGCCATCAAAGTCATCTACTTGCGTAACGCGTCCTAAGAGGTCATAAAAGAGCTCTTGCTTGGCGTTTTTGGTGTTTTGTGTGGTTGTGTTTCTACCGAGGCGGTCATAGGTGTATTGGGTTATGGCCCCTGAAGGTTCAGTAATTTGTATTAAATTATAGCTTTGGTCGTATTCTAAATGGGTTTGGTTACCTAAATAATCGGTAATTGTGCTCGGCAGTCCGTTATCATATTCTATTTTGGTGCTCGCATTGTTTGGGTTGGTGACCAGTACGGTATTGCCATTGCTATCATATTTCCATTGCCATTTCCCGCCCAATGGTGTTTGCACGGTGCGCGGTAAGTTTTTATGCAAAAAGTTATAGTCCGTAGTTTCCGTGCCACCCATAGGGTTGGTGGTTTGCGTTTGGTTGCCACGCGCATCATAGCCATATAAATAGGCATTGCCAAGCGGGTCGGTTTCAGAAAGCAACTGGTTGTCCAGGTCATAGAGCCATTGGTTCACCGCGCCATTAGGATCCATACGTTTATAGACGAGACCGTTGTTGTGGTAGTACGCAATGTCGTACCCACGGCTATCCGTAACTATGGTTTTGCCTGCTTCAAACTGTAACTTATGGTTATAGATGTCGCCATCGCCCCAAGTATGTACACAACGTGCGCCCGGTTGTGTGCCGTCATATTTAAAGAACCAGTTAAGGCCATTGCGCCATGTTTCTTTAACCATCAGCTTGCCTTCGTATTCAAAAAGCATGCTGTTGCCTTCAGCATCGGTTTGTGTTAATAAGTTGCCCGTGGCATCATACGCATAGCTGGCGATAACAAAAGTTTGATTAGGTATCGTAGGGTGGGGGGCTGTAATGCTCAATATCCGCCCTTGGTTATCATTGGCAACCGTAAGTTCACGGTGAGCAGCATCGGTTATTTTGGTTAAAAAACCATTGCTGTCATAATTAAACAAGGTAGCAAAGCCATTGGCATTGGCAACGGTTTGTAAGAGATGCAGTTCTTTATAGGTACTTGGTGTAAAATAATAATACAGGTTTTCCTTGATATCCCAAAGGTATAAACGATTGGTATCATCCATAAAAAGCTCGAGCTGTTCGGCTTTATTAAATGAAGGGAATTCAAGGGTTGGTGTTTCAAAGGCAATGGGCCTTCCATCAGTAAGTCTTACAGTCACGGTATTAGTGTCATCATCAACATGCATGGCCATATCATAGGCATGGTGCCAGCCATTACCAAGAGGGCCTTCATGATCAGATTGGCTGTAATACGTGCGTTCCCAAGATAGAGGTACAGGGCTTGGTAAGAAAAAATCTTCTTCATCTGTAAAAAAGTTACCTGTAGCCACATCAACAGGGTGCCCGGTAACGGTACAAATACTTTTGTGCAGTGCATTTTTAAGTTTGGCAGAACCTATTTTGTTATTTACAACCTTGTGGAGCCTTTTACTAAAAAATTTACCAAAGGTGCCTGCCAATACTTTCTTAAGTACACGTGCAGGACTAAAGGGCGCTGGTAATGGGTTGGTAATAATGGTAGCCCCCGTAGGTGTGGGGTTAATCATACTTGTGGGAAGAAACAGTTGCGCCCCTATTTTTTTTGTTTCATCCTTGTTCTTGGTGCGGCGCAATGTGTGGGGTGAAAAAACACCGATGTCTTGGCAACTGTTGTGCAAATGGTTACCACTGCCACCAATAGGATCGCCATCGGCTAGCGCTAGTAAACTCCCAAAAAGTGCGTGCCCATTATTTTTGCTGCAGAGCCTAGAATATACTGGGTGAAAACCGGCTCCCATTGGAAAATGGGGGATGCTTTTTGTAGGAGTGCTCGCGACGGCACGAGGAATAAAGCCCCCAATTTTTACGGTGGCTCCTAAACTGCCCACAAGTAAAGTTGCGGCAGATAGGCCTACGGTTTCTATTTGATTTATGTTAGCGGCAGATTGCTCTGCATCTGTAGATGCTTCAGATGGTTCTGGGGCCACTGGAGGCGGCGGAATAAAAGAGGCAATTGCTGCAGCAAGAAAATCTTTGGGACGAAAGAGCATCCCTATATAAGGATGCGGCATAGGTACAGGTGCTGGAGATGGGGGTATGGTAACCATATGAAGGTCTATTCCTAGCACAGGATCTAACTGTTTGGAAATGGGTAGTGACGCCTTTCCTTTCATGCCTAATCCAGATAATGCAGGTATTAAGGCTGCGCCAAAAATATTTTCTACAGCACCTTTAAAAACACCATAGGCCTGAACACCAGTATCAACCGCACTTATGGCTACAGCAGCTGCTTTGGTAGAGGTATTGAGGTTTGTATTGGCGAGTGTTTGTTGCGTACTCGCTACCGTGTTGGACATGCCTTCTAATTGCCTACCGGTTGTTAAAGCGATTTGGTCGCTTACTTTTTCATGGTAGTTTTTATCAGCATAGTTTTTTTCGGCTCCTCCAGGCTCTTTTGCCATAACAAATGAATTAAGATTTACTGATTAATTTCAGTGTTAATACTGGTGTTAGTATTGTCGGTGTTTTTTTGGGTAGCGGCACTATCGGTTTCACCAAGCCAAAAGAAAATAATCCCCATTAAGGTGACTAGCCCTGTACAAACAATCATAATGATACGCATGGTTTCTTCTCCTAATGCTTCATATAAAACTACAGATCTGGTTCTTCCTTCAGGGTTGAGTACCCATTTCCATCGCAATATGTAGCCTACACATAAAAAACCTAAACCAGCTGCTATGATTAACCAGCCGTAATGTGGGTTTTCACTAATAAAATTGTTAAATTGCGTGGTAAAACGCTCTGTTTTTTCTTCCATTGTGTTTTGTTTATTATATAAATAGCATTGAAATGATGACGCTGATGATGCAAAACAAGAATGCTAAAAAGGTATGTGTTAATCTTCGAGATACTTTTTTCTTATTGGGTAATGTGGTTTTTGCATTATTATTAATATCCCAGTTTCTTTGATACAGTGCACCAAATATTAAAAGTCCTATAACTGCGAAGGACAAAATTCGTGTCCAATCGAGGTCTTTTAAAAATTCAATCACATTATTTACCAGTTCCATATCGGTCTATTTCAAATTTATAATCCTCTCCAAAAAGTGGAATGAGGACCTTGTCAAGTTCTTTTTTGGTGATTTCTTCTTCAAAATTGGTATTAAATACCACATCTTTAAGTATTAAGGGAAACGTGGAGTTTTTTAAAATTTCAGGCTCCAATTTTGTGTGAAGCTGAAATCCTTCGATATAAAAAGGTAGAATGTTTTTTTCGACATCGACCTTAAATCCCGACCAACCACAAAGACGACAGGCTTCTACTTGCATTAAAAAATCGTGCCCCTCTTTATAAGCATCTCTTGCTTTTTTGTAGTCGCTGTGGGCGTTTTCCCAATTTTTCTTTAAACCATAAACACTTCCTCTGCCTATATAGGCTTGTCCGGCTAATCTATTGCCTATAGAGGGGTCTGTTGTTTTTTGAGAAGTTTTGGCAGCCTCTACGGCTTTTGTGGCAAAATACAAGGCGTCATCATAGTTTTTGTACCCAATCTGGTCGTTATAAAGCGTGACATACACCGTAACCACTTGCGAAATCCAATTGGCATCGTTTTTTAACTCCTCCAAAATAATATCTAAACATTTTTTTGCTTGGAGACTAACTTTGTCTTTATTGCGCTCCTCGACAGCATGCATAAGTTTTACCAACGCGCTGCGATATGCATTTTCGGGTTTAGTAGGGTCGGCCTGTGCCACAAGCTGTTCTACCACAGCATTTACATCAATGTTCGTTTTTATTTCTTTTACTTGGTGTGTAAAACGTTCCACTACTTTTTTGTACACCATATTTTCTTTGGATTGTATCACAGTCCAAGAAACATGGTCTTCAAAAGGAAGCTCTAATGATGATTCTGCCCACTTATAAGCTTCTTTTTTTGAAATATCGAAATTCTTGAAAACATAACAGACCTTTATTTCTTTTTCCGGAAAAAGCGTATGGGCAAAATGGTTTAGATTATTAACCAATAAGGCCATTGGGTTTTTAGAAGTACCATATTCCAATTTAGGGAACCAATGAATTTCGGATGCATCATACTGGCTAGGTTTGCTCATGGTGTTCCAATTTTGTAAAACCTCTTGCATTTCATGTGCAATATCAAGAGCAAAAGAATCGTAATCTTTAAAATCTGATTCAAAGATCCAAACAAAATTTTCTGTAGCATTATCTAGCGCCAAAATGTAGTCTAAAAAAGCATCCATCATGGATTCTTCTTGTTCGGTATAGGTCATGCAAACCATTTTGGTGCCTGGTGTGGTATACGCATTTTGCCATTTTTCAACTAAACTTTCTATGGCGTTTTGTACAGCATTATTGGTCATGGTTAATTTAATTTGATTATAGCACCTTCTACTGCAGTTGTAGCAGATGATGATAAGGTGGCTTGTGCGGTTCCTGTAACACTAACCTCATTAGCAGAATTTATATTAACCCGTTGTGAAGCAGATACTACAACTTCTTCTGAGCCCACGATGCTGATGTTTTTACTGCCTTGGTCAAGGGTCTCAGAGCCATTGATAATGATGCTCTTACCTAATAAGCTGATGGTTCCATCCTCGGTTAATGTTAGGCTGCTGCTACCAGTTGATAATGATATGGATGCCGATGATGAAACGGAGACGTTTCCTGCACCATCTAAAGCCACAGCGTTACCAGTACCGTCGGTAATGGTAATGGCACAGCTGCTATCATCAAATGCTATAGTGCTGCCACTTTTAGTGGTAATGGTTTTATTATTGTTTCCACTATGGCCGCCCGCTGCGTTGTGTCCGTTAAAAAGGCTTCCCATTACAAATGGTCTGTTAGGATCGTTAAATCTAAATCCCACTAAAACTTGATCGCCCTTTTCGGGGATGAACACAAACCCCCTGTTGGTCCCTACTTGGTCACTACTTCCTGCATCAGGTGTCATCACACGAATCCATGCGGTTTTCATTTCGCCGGATTGCCAGTTCATCTGTACCTGCACACGCCCTTTGCCTTTAGGGTCTTCATTGCTCAATACCGTTGCCATTTGGGTATGGGCAATGGGCAGTGCAACCTCGGGCTCTGGCAAGGATCCAATGTCTGCAGGTAAGGCCACAAAGCTGTTGGTATAATAATTGGCCTCTTTCGCGTAATGCGTGATTTCTGTAATAATATATTTGCCATGCTTTTTTGAGGCATAGTTCGCTGCGCCATCAAGTATTGCGGTTTCTATATCGATAACGCTGCCAACAGAGAGGCCTTTTTTTGTGGATTTTCCCGTGATATAATTGGATGCTGCTGCTACACTCTGCTGCTTTTTCTTAAGATAATTATCGATATCCGATTTGTTCTGTACCCTGGCCGAAGTGAAGGCATGGCCTCCTTCAGAAAAGGTTTCTAAGGATGCATTAAAGGCGTGTTGCCCGAGTTCGTTTAGGCCAGCAGGGCTATCTGGGCTTTGTCCGTCCAGCTGTTTTGCTTCCGAAGACTTGTAGGAAAAGGCTTTTGCTCTGCGTGCCTGTGCCTGAATGCTAATATTCATTTCGGTAAGGTCCTTGCCATATTCTATGGTCACGGCGTCTGCTAATTGGGGCTTTCCAAAAAATAAGGTGTCACCATCATAATACAGCCATTCGTTGTGCTGTTTGGCGATACGTTGCAGAAACTTAAAGTTGGTTTCTAAGTATTGCGACTCATATTCAAGGGTGGTCGTGTTTTCTGGGGCAATTTCTGCGGTAATCCTGGGATGGTTCGTAACCTCCTTGGTAATATCATAAAGGGATTTTACTAACCAAGACCGCATGGCCTCACTGTCTTCCAACAGAATAGTGGAGGAGTAGCCCGAAACTATAATCTGGCCGTGGTTGCCATTATTTTGATGGAGGGAAACTTGGGTGATAATTCCCGTAAAGTCTTTTCCTGTAGTATTTATAACAATGGTTTTGCCCAGCCAATCCTTGGACCTGTTAAGGGTATGTGCCGTTGTATGTTCTCCCGTTTCCAAATCTACACTAATTTCAAAGGTATGATGCTCATTTATTTTTTGTGATACTGTAATATCTTTATAGCCACTTATAAACTCTCCGTTAATGCTAATCTGTTTATGCTCTGCTGTTTTTGATATCATAACTTTTTATTTGTAGCTGCCACTAGATGTTTTAAATGTCTTTGGGTAATATGGAGGAGTGCATGTATTACTAACTATGCGCGTAATTGTATGTTAAAACTTATTCCAGATTACTTTTTATTGGGCCTTCGTTTGGAGTAGGGGAAAGCTACCCTAAAAAAAGCCTCCAAATGTATGTTTTGAAGGCTAATCTTAATGGAGGGCAAGAGGATCTGATGCTCTTGCCCGCTGCTATTATGCGTTTGGCCAACGGTTCAATAAAGATGCCGTACCCACCGTAATTTCTTCTGCAGAGAAGGTTACTTTAATGGTCATGGGCACATCATTGTTTACGTCCAAGGTCTCTTTGAAATATACAATGTAGGCGTTTTTAAACTC
>NZ_JBHMFC010000027.1:0-5925 GCF_042427585.1 Mariniflexile ostreae
AAAAAAACCGGATAACGCATTGTAGATTGAAAAAAGGCTGTATATTTGCAGCCGCTTAAAACGGCAACGTTCGTTTTTTGTTTAGTTCATGAAAAGTGTTTTACGGTTTTGTTCAGGGTTTCAGAAAACTTTTAAAAAAAACATCAAAAACATTTGTGGGTTATTAAAAAGGGTGTTATATTTGCACCCGCTTAGCAAGGAAACGAGCTGGGCAAACAAAGAAGACAAGTTCATAGACATATTGAATTGACAGCGTAAGACCTTTACCGGAAACGGTTTTGGTCGACAAAAGAGAATAGACCATTTTGAGTAATTAGAAGATTCCTATTAGTTGTTAAGAAGTTGTTGTCCCATAGCGATATGGGCCGGCACATACAAATTAACGATGAAGAGTTTGATCCTGGCTCAGGATGAACGCTAGCGGCAGGCCTAACACATGCAAGTCGAGGGGTAACAGGGAGCTTGCTCCGCTGACGACCGGCGCACGGGTGAGTAACGCGTATACAATCTGCCTTTTGCTACGGGATAGCCCAGAGAAATTTGGATTAACACCGCATAGTATGTTTCCTTCGCATGGAGGTTATATTAAAGGTCACGGCAAAAGATGAGTATGCGTCCTATTAGCTAGATGGAGTGGTAACGGCACCCCATGGCGACGATAGGTAGGGGCCCTGAGAGGGGGATCCCCCACACTGGAACTGAGACACGGACCAGACTCCTACGGGAGGCAGCAGTGAGGAATATTGGACAATGGGGGCAACCCTGATCCAGCCATGCCGCGTGCAGGAAGACTGCCCTATGGGTTGTAAACTGCTTTTACATGGGAAGAAACCCCCCGACGTGTCGGGGCTTGACGGTACCATGAGAATAAGGATCGGCTAACTCCGTGCCAGCAGCCGCGGTAATACGGAGGATCCAAGCGTTATCCGGAATCATTGGGTTTAAAGGGTCCGTAGGTGGATGATTAAGTCAGGGGTGAAAGTCTGCGGCTCAACCGTAGAATTGCCCTTGATACTGGTTATCTTGAATCATTGTGAAGTGGTTAGAATATGTGGTGTAGCGGTGAAATGCATAGATATCACATAGAATACCGATTGCGAAGGCAGATCACTAACAATGTATTGACACTGATGGACGAAAGCGTGGGTAGCGAACAGGATTAGATACCCTGGTAGTCCACGCCGTAAACGATGGATACTAGCTGTTCGGATTTATCTGAGTGGCTAAGCGAAAGTGATAAGTATCCCACCTGGGGAGTACGTTCGCAAGAATGAAACTCAAAGGAATTGACGGGGGCCCGCACAAGCGGTGGAGCATGTGGTTTAATTCGATGATACGCGAGGAACCTTACCAGGGCTTAAATGTAGATTGCATTAGGTGGAGACACCTATTTCTTCGGACCATCTACAAGGTGCTGCATGGTTGTCGTCAGCTCGTGCCGTGAGGTGTCAGGTTAAGTCCTATAACGAGCGCAACCCCTGTTGTTAGTTGCCAGCGAGTCATGTCGGGAACTCTAGCAAGACTGCCAGTGCAAACTGTGAGGAAGGTGGGGATGACGTCAAATCATCACGGCCCTTACGTCCTGGGCTACACACGTGCTACAATGGTAGGGACAGAGAGCAGCCACTGGGCGACCAGGAGCGAATCTATAAACCCTATCACAGTTCGGATCGGAGTCTGCAACTCGACTCCGTGAAGCTGGAATCGCTAGTAATCGCATATCAGCCATGATGCGGTGAATACGTTCCCGGGCCTTGTACACACCGCCCGTCAAGCCATGGAAGCTGGGAGTGCCTGAAGTCCGTCACCGCAAGGAGCGGCCTAGGGTAAAATCGGTAACTAGGGCTAAGTCGTAACAAGGTAGCCGTACCGGAAGGTGCGGCTGGAACACCTCCTTTCTAGAGAAAGACGACTAAGAGGTATCATGTCTATTATAAGGGATAGTTTATTCTCGTTGCTGTTGATTTAAATAAATATTTAGTAGAGTCTCATAGCTCAGCTGGTTAGAGCGCTACACTGATAATGTAGAGGTCGGCAGTTCGAGTCTGCCTGAGACTACTAACTACTAAAGAAAGGAAATTCTGGGAGCAGAGGTCCGCCCAAGAAGTCGGCACAAGCGACTGCAAACTGCAGACTGTGGACTGCCAACGGATATTCATGGGGGATTAGCTCAGCTGGCTAGAGCGCCTGCCTTGCACGCAGGAGGTCATCGGTTCGACTCCGATATTCTCCACGGATTATCGATTTATCGATAATAAACGTTCATTGACATATTGAAAAAAGATACATGATAGGGTCTGGTCTATACCAGTTCCCTTAAGAAGTAACAATCAAGACACGCCATTATTGCACGAGCGATAACGGGCGGTCACAGTACGGTCTATATTTATATAGATTGTGCGAAACTCATTAAAAAAGCAAAAAGTACAATAAGCTAAATAAGGGCGTATGGGGAATGCCTAGGCTCTCAGAGGCGATGAAGGACGTGATAAGCTGCGAAAAGCTGCGGGGATCGGCACATACGAATCGATCCGCAGATATCCGAATGGGGCAACCCACTATATTGAAGATATAGTACCGAGAGGAGCGAACCTGGAGAACTGAAACATCTAAGTACCCAGAGGAGAAGAAAACAATAGTGATTCCGTAAGTAGTGGCGAGCGAACGCGGATTAGCCCAAACCGGTCCTGTTACGGCAGGATCGGGGTTGTAGGACCACGCCATTAGAAGCACGATGAACTAGAACCGTTTGGAAAGACGGGCCATAGACGGTGATAGCCCGGTATAGGAAAAGAGTGTGGATATAGTGGTATCCTGAGTAGTGCGGGGCACGTGAAACCCTGTATGAATTTGCCGGGACCATCCGGTAAGGCTAAATACTCCTGAGAGACCGATAGTGAACTAGTACCGTGAGGGAAAGGTGAAAAGAACCCTGAATAAGGGAGTGAAATAGAACCTGAAACCATACGCCTACAAGCGGTCGGAGCAACTTCGTGTTGTGACGGCGTGCCTTTTGCATAATGAGCCTACGAGTTACCGTTGCTAGCGAGGTTAAGTGGTTAAGCCACGGATCCGTAGCGAAAGCGAGTCTGAACAGGGCGCTTTAGTTAGTAGCGGTAGACGCGAAACCGTGTGATCTACCCATGGGCAGGTTGAAGCTGTAGTAACATACAGTGGAGGACCGAACCGGTTGACGTTGAAAAGTCTTCGGATGACCTGTGGGTAGGGGTGAAAGGCCAATCAAACTCGGAAATAGCTCGTACTCCCCGAAATGCATTTAGGTGCAGCGTTGGTTAATAGTTTTATAGAGGTAGAGCTACTGATTGGATGCGGGGGCTTCACCGCCTACCAATTCCTGACAAACTCCGAATGCTATAAAATGTTTGCCAGCAGTGAGGGCATGGGTGCTAAGGTCCATGTCCGAGAGGGAAAGAACCCAGACCATCGGCTAAGGTCCCCAAATATATGTTAAGTTGAAATAACGCGGTTGAACTGCTTTGACAGCTAGGATGTTGGCTTGGAAGCAGCCATTCATTTAAAGAGTGCGTAACAGCTCACTAGTCGAGCGGTTCGGCATGGATAATAATCGGGCATAAACATATTACCGAAGCTATGGACTTATTAATAAGTGGTAGGGGAGCATTGTAGTGTCGTCGAAGGTGTTCTGTGAGGGATGCTGGAGAAGCTACAAAAGAAAATGTAGGCATAAGTAACGATAATGCGGGCGAGAAACCCGCACTCCGAAAGACTAAGGTTTCCTCAGCTATGCTAATCAGCTGAGGGTCAGTCGGGACCTAACGCGAACCCGAAAGGGGTAGTGGATGGACAACCGGTTAATATTCCGGTACCTGCTCACGATAAAAGTGACGGAGGCGTATATTTGGTGCGTGCTGACGGAATAGCACGTTGAAGCCAGTGGCAACACGGCGATAGTACACTGAGGCTTCGGCCAAGGTGATAATCCAGAGAAGCGACTTCCAAGAAAAGCGAGTGAAGCAGCCCGTACCCTAAACCGACACAGGTAGTTGGGATGAGAATTCTAAGGAGCTCGAGAGATTCATGGCTAAGGAATTAGGCAAAATAGACGCGTAACTTCGGGAGAAGCGTCGCCCCGCTTAGGCGGGGCCGCAGTGAAAGAGTCCAGGCGACTGTTTATCAAAAACACAGGGCTATGCTAAATCGAAAGATGACGTATATGGCCTGACACCTGCCCGGTGCTGGAAGGTTAAGTGGAGGGCTTAGAGATTTATCTCGACGGTCTTAAATGAAGCCCCAGTAAACGGCGGCCGTAACTATAACGGTCCTAAGGTAGCGAAATTCCTTGTCGGGTAAGTTCCGACCTGCACGAATGGTGCAACGATCTGGACACTGTCTCAGCCATGAGCTCGGTGAAATTGTAGTATCGGTGAAGATGCCGATTACCCGCTGTGGGACGAAAAGACCCCGTGCACCTTTACTATAGCTTAGTATTGGTTTTGGATAAGTAATGTGTAGGATAGGTGGGAGACTTTGAAGCGGCGTCGCCAGGCGTTGTGGAGTCATTGTTGAAATACCACCCTTTGCTTGTCTAGAGTCTAACCCTTGAACAAAGGGGACAGTGCTTGGTGGGTAGTTTGACTGGGGTGGTCGCCTCCAAAAGAGTAACGGAGGCTTCTAAAGGTTCCCTCAGCACGCTTGGTAACCGTGCGCAGAGTGCAATGGCATAAGGGAGCTTGACTGAGAGACCTACAAGTCGATCAGGTACGAAAGTAGAGCATAGTGATCCGGTGGTTCCGCATGGAAGGGCCATCGCTCAAAGGATAAAAGGTACGCCGGGGATAACAGGCTGATCTCCCCCAAGAGCTCATATCGACGGGGGGGTTTGGCACCTCGATGTCGGCTCGTCACATCCTGGGGCTGGAGAAGGTCCCAAGGGTTGGGCTGTTCGCCCATTAAAGTGGCACGCGAGCTGGGTTCAGAACGTCGTGAGACAGTTCGGTCTCTATCTACAGTGGGCGTTAGAAATTTGAGTGGATCTGACTCTAGTACGAGAGGACCGAGTTGGACGAACCTCTGGTGTACCAGTTGTTCCGCCAGGAGCATTGCTGGGTAGCTACGTTCGGAAGGGATAAGCGCTGAAAGCATATAAGCGCGAAACCCACCACAAGATGAGATTTCTTTAAAGGGCCGTGGGAGATGACCACGTCGATAGGCCATAGGTGCAAGGGCAGCAATGTCCGTAGCCGAGTGGTACTAATAGCCCATAGGCTTATTGTACGCCTGTTTTTTTATAAGTTGCAAGTTGGTTGTTATGTACAAGATGTTCTTTTTTCAATATGTTAAGATATTTGTCCGCCCTTTGCGGTGGACGCTGAAAGCGGCAGGGGTCACACCTTGTTGCCCAAGCTATGACTTAAGGTGGTTATAGCGACGGGGCCCACCTCTTACCATTCCGAACAGAGAAGTTAAGCCCGTTTGCGCCGATGGTACTGCATTTGTGGGAGAGTAGGTCGTTGCCTTTTTTGAATCCCCGACATTTATTTGTTGGGGATTTTTTTTTGCGATATATCCAGCAACGGCCCAGGGGGCCTTGTACTGGTTGTAATGGAGCAGAATCACGTATATCTAGTTAAGTCTACACAGGACGAACCCTAAAATACCCTTACGCCTCTAAAGATTGTCCAGAACTCTTTGTTTTTGGCGTTGAATGATCCCGCGCAAGCGTTTATCTAGACATACTTAAACTGATTCTTCCTGAATTTTTAACCAACCACTTCGATCTTATGAAGACCACAAAGAACGGCGAGGTCATGCATCTGTATTTTGAAGAACCAATAACAATCCCCAAAGAAGAAGTTTCTCGAGATTTAATAGCCCACGGTTTTCATAAAGAAGTTAGCGTTCAAGATTTTCCTTTACGCGGAAATGCGGTATATCTTCATGTAA
>NZ_JBHMFC010000028.1:0-61304 GCF_042427585.1 Mariniflexile ostreae
TTTTAGTGCGCTTGTAGAGTCCCATGAAAATTATTTTTAGTCTGCAAACCAAAAATAAGGGATTCTCAAGCTTCTTTAAAACTTAAACTTTCGGATAGTTGTGAGTTTAGACCTATCGAAAATTACAATGGCACTAAAGATTTTTTAAAATGGATTGATACACAATTGATAAATTTAGATTTAAAAGACTTAAAGCAAACCAGTCAACCAACCGAGACAATAACAAACCCACACTTTAAGAAACTACCTTTTTATTGTGAAATAGGGGCATTGTTCGCACAAGGTTTTATATACAAAATAGGTTTTGACTATTATTACAAAGAAATGAAATTTGAAAGCATTAATAAACTATCTAAACATGTTGAGAAAGAAATATTAAAAACTAATAAATCAACCAGACAATGGATTAATGACACAGTACAAAACACAGGAATTAAAAATTTTTATGCTTCTAATAACAGGATGCAAAATATTATAGAATATTGCGAAATAAAGGGCATCGAAATAAAACCCGATTTTAAGCCAAATACTACGTATTAATAAATCTGCACCAAATCTGCACTGGTGCAGTAATATAGTGCCAAGGAACTAAACGCAAATTTGTATCATATTAATCTTAAAAAGTTAAAAAGATGCAAACGGTACAACTAATTTCTGTAACACCCGAACAACTACAAAACGCAATTATTGAGGGCGTAAAAACTCAACTTCAAGACCTTAAAAAGCATTTTGAGCCAAAGACACCTAACGAGTATTTAACACGTGTTGAGGTTGCTGAATTGCTTAAAATAAACCTTGCAACTGTTCATAACTGGACAAAGAAAAGTATTTTAATATCTTACCAAATCGGTGGGCGTGTTTATTATAAACGCAATGAGGTTGAGAACGCAATTGTTGAACTTAAGAAGTAAAAGCAATGGCAACGCAAACACCTCAACCAGTAACCCACGTTTACAAAGAAGTTAACGAGGGCAAATATAAAAGCGTAAAACATTACGAGCTTCTACAATGTAACGCAGTACCTAAATTTTCGACACTTATTAATATTAGTGCAAATCAAAATTGCGCTTTATCTATGCCCGATTTTTGGCTAAGAATTAGGCAGGGCAACAAGTGGACAAAATACATAACAGGACTTTTTAAAACCTCTAAAAAAGGTATCTACAAGGGCGACACCCAAAAAAAAACAAACCTCGTTATTTTTAAGTTTTCAGACGACACCAGTACATTAACTATTGATGTTTACGAAAACTTCTATACAAGCGATTTAAGCACGTTTCTACAGTAACATAACGGAACTGTTGCCAAATGTACAAAAGCAAAAAAGAGGGCGTTCAAAACCCTCTTTTATTGTTCAAATGTGGCAATACGGCAACGCATTACTCACACGCAAATATAACTATTTTCTTTTGATAGACTTTGTAAAATATGAACTTATAAACACACGCCCCGAAATATTGGAGTGTAACAGTTTATTAGATTTTCATAACAAAGTAAATTTATCTACTGGCGAAATGGGTACATACATAAACGCATTTTATAAAGGTTTAGAATTTCGTATTTATGATGCCACCATAAAGACACCTTACAGACGTATAACGGTCGAGGGTAGTTTACATAAATACTGGAATAGTGGGGCGCATAATTTTAACGACTTTGGAATTATGCAAGTTGTTGAGGTTGTGAATGACTTAAAAAGATGCTTCAATATATTTCAAGAAAACTGCGTTTTAAAATGCTTAGAAATAGGTGTTAACATAGAACCACCATACAAAACTAAAACTATCTTAAACCAATGCCTATTACATAAAACAGACCGTTTTAAATGGGTGTACACCAATGATGAGGGCAACTACATACAAACCAAACACCAAAGGCACTTTATAAAAATTTACGACAAGAAAACCCACTACAAAAACAAAGGCTTCACTATTGATAATGAGATATTGCGTATTGAAAAGAAATATACAAAAATGAAATACCTCAACGACAAAGGAATATACACCCTCAAAGACCTTTTAAACTATGGTTTGCACAACTTCCAGCCCGAACTATTAAAAGATTGGGAAAACGTTTTAATTTATGATAAATCAATACTAGAGAAAACCAAATACAAAGACAGATATTCCAATGTAGTTTTTTGGCAGGAACTTAAAAGAGATAACTTTAAATATCACAGAAATAACCTTAATAAAATCTTATCAAAACACCCTGAAAATATTAAAAACCAAATAGCCATTTTGATAAAAAATAAGTGTGAATTTCTAAATACTAAAACTACCCAAATTAACCCTTTACATATACGGTTAATTCGGGTAGTTTCTACTTCTCAAAAACAGGACGAAAACAGGCGCTTATGTGTGGTTACAAAACTCAATATTTCGATGCAAAAAGAAGATAGTATTTTATTAAGTCATACAGGATTGAGATACTACTTTAAAACCGATAAGAAGATATTTAACGAGGTCAAAAATAAATACCTTTCTGGAAATTGGATTGATTCAGAACACGAAACCCAAATAAAAGAAATTGCGCACAACATAAGAAACACCAACAGCAACCAAACCATTAGACAGAGAAAACTATATACGAAAAATCAAATGAGACTATTCAACATCAATTAAAACAAAGAAAAATTATTAACAATTATTAACACCTAAAACACAGAAAATGAAAAACAGAAAAGACGACCCGAACAACGGAGAAATCACAGAAGCAGAATTAAACGAATTAATCGAAAACCTTTGGAAATAATGAACACAACAGAAAAAACACCACAGACAAAATTTAAAAGAGTATTGGTCTTTGAGAATACGGAGAGACTAAAAAATATAGTAGAGCAAATAAAACCGCATAAACCTTATTTAAACGCTTTGAAGGAATCCTACGAGCTGTTAGAGATTGGAGATTTCACCAATGATAAGTACATTGAACTTATCACAAAAGGCACTCTTATAACTGAAAGAAGATACAAGGAGTTTCTAAATTCAGAACTTGAAAAACTAGGTGTAAAATCCAGCGTATTAAAAGGCAACTTATTAAATGAATCGGATGACTCACTTGATAATCTAAAGGAATCTTTGAAAGCTTTAAAGTCATTTAGGGTAAAACAGTCAAGTTTTGACGAGCAATTGCCACCGCTAAAACTTGAATCGATTACTTATGCAAATATAGGTTGGGTTTTTTATGTAAGCAATGAAAGCCGTGAGGCCATAAGCGAAATGCACTGCAAGACCTATCTTGAGAGTGAAGATGAACAAAAGCTTTATGAGTCGATTAACGCTATAGCCAAGGCTTATGACAAGTTTCTTGATGACTCTAAAGCCTTGTTAAATCTTGATTTTCGCTTTGATGGATTGGGAGCTCTGAAGCAATACATTGATGACCCCATTGTAATGAGAAAGCACGATAAAAACTACAACAAGAAAACCTTGATTAGGAATGAATGGTTACTATCTTTTATAAGGTATAACAAGAAACAGTAATCTATTATGCGCTATTGTTGGGGCAATTTAGAAAGTGTATTGCTATCAATTAAAAAACCTTACAGAAATGTGGGGTTTTTTTTGTTTAAATAGTTTTAAAGAATCATTTCTTTCACACAGTAAACCTCTAATTTTTAATAGAAATATACCAAGGTAGTGCCAAGGGTAAAAAGAAAAAAACAACGATATTGCAACGAGGGTGAAAATATAAATATTGTTGACCTTTGTTGACATTCAGAATGCCTAAAAAGTACCAAGGTAGTACCAAGGGTAAAAGAAAAAAACAACGGTTTTTAAAATGGTTGTCAAATGGTTGTCATGTATGCTAAATAAAAAACCGTAAACAATTAATTAACAACTGTTTACGGTTTTATTAAGTACTCAAGGTGGGAATCGAACCCACACAACCGAAGTTACTGGATTTTGAATCCAGCGCGTCTACCAATTCCGCCACTTGAGCAATTTAAAATCATGCCTCCATATTACGATTAGGATTGCTACTTAAGCATGTTTGCGACTGCAAAAATATATTTTTTTTTGATAAGTATCACAAAAATACTCGTTAATATTCTTTTTAGGTTGAAATAAAAGTATAAATTTGCACCTCGTTAAAAATCATCTAGTGTTTTTGCACTCTAATACAACATGTTAACTATGCCAATCGTTATTACCGAAGCCAAAATTTTTGCATGCACACAAAGTAAAGTTCTTGGTGAAAAAATAGCAAAATCTTATGGTGTCCCCTTAGGGAAGGTTATTACCTCAACTTATAGTGATGGTGAATTTCAGCCGTCTTATGAGGAATCTATAAGAGGTGCCCGTGTTTTTATCATTGGATCCACCAATCCAGGTCCAGAAAATTTAATGGAAATGTTGTTAATGCTCGATGCAGCAAAGCGTGCTTCTGCAAGACACATAACTGCCGTTTTGCCATATTTCGGTTGGGCAAGACAAGATAGAAAAGATAAGCCACGTGTGCCCATTGCAGCAAAATTAGTAGCTAAAATGTTAGAAGCGGCAGGTGCCACGCGCATTATAACGATGGATTTGCATGCCGACCAAATTCAAGGATTTTTCGAAAAACCAGTAGACCATTTATTTGCCTCTACTATTTTCTTACCTTATTTGCAAAGCTTAAACCTCGATAATTTAACCATTGCATCGCCCGATATGGGAGGTTCAAAACGAGCATATGCCTATTCCAGGGCCTTAGAATCCGATGTGGTTATATGCTACAAACAACGCTCTAAAGCCAACACCATTTCCCACATGGAACTTATTGGCGATGTTACTGGTAAAAACGTCGTTTTAGTAGACGATATGGTCGATACCGCAGGAACACTTACTAAAGCTGCAGATTTAATGATGGAACGTGGTGCATTAAGTGTTAGGGCCATTTGCACGCATCCTATTTTATCTGGCGACGCTTACGAGAAATTAGCAAATTCAAAACTAGAAGAACTTATCGTCACAGATTCAATTCCTGTTAAGCCATTAAGTGATAAAATCAGGGTATTAAGTTGCTCAGATTTGTTTGCACAGGTTATGGATAAAGTCCATAACAACAAATCTATCAGTTCACAATTTGTGATGTAATATTTTTTTTCAAAAAAAATAAAAGGTATATTAAATTTAGAATATTAATTAAATTATATAAATAAAAATGAAATCAATTACAATCGACGGATCTCAAAGAGAAAGCGTGGGCAAAAAAGCAACAAAAGCCTTACGTAATGCTGGTCAGGTTCCTTGCGTATTATACGGGGGAGATAAACCAGTTCATTTTGCAGCACCAGAACTTGCATTCTCAAAACTTGTATACACCGCAAATGCGCATACAGTTGTGATTGCTTTGGATAATGGCGAAAAATTAAATGCCATTCTACAAGACATTCAATTTCACCCTGTAACAGATAGAATTCTACACGTAGATTTTTATCAGTTATTCGATGATAAAGAAATCACTATGGATATTCCTATACAATACATTGGAAGCTCACGTGGTGTTAAAAACGGTGGTGTTTTACGTAAAAACCAACGTAGCTTAAAAGTAAAGGCTGTACCGGCCAACTTACCAGATTTTATCGAAGTGGATATTACGCCGCTTAAAATTGGTAGTAAACTTTACATTACAACTTTAGAGAACGATGCTTACAAATTTATGCATCCAGAAAACACTGTGGTATGTCAAGTAAGACGTTCTAGAACATCTATAGACGAGTTTGACGACGAAGAAGAAGAAGGAGCAGCGGCAGCAGAAGGAGCAGCTACAGAAGCACCAGCTCAGGAATAAATCTTATTCTTAATAAATATTTAGAGCATCCTGAGGTCATTCAGGATGCTTTTTTATTTTTAAGAAGATTAAGGATTTGGGCGTTACCGCGTCCCGATACTTTTTCGGGACACGGTCGGGCTTTCCGCTATATCTTTTTAAAAGGTCATAATGCAAAAAGTACAATGCGGCTATCTGCCTGCTTTTAGAGCTAAACCTAAGGGTATGGTTTGGTGGGTTTAAAAAGGATGCCGCTACAATCCCTAACGCAGGCAGTTCTGGAAAACCATGTTCGTCATGGGTTTTTTAGACAATATTGATAAGGGATTGGCTTGAAAATAAATTAAAAGCGATATGATGTATGCATGGTTTTTAAGGATGTTTAAAAAGAGAATTCATATTGAAGAACACGATGTTATGAAAAAATTTTTGATTGTTGGATTAGGTAATATTGGCGAGAAATACGAGAACACGCGTCACAATATTGGTTTTAAAGTTTTAGATTATTTGGCATCTCAAGAAGCCCTGACTTTCGAAACCCAAAAGCTTGCCGATATAGCGACCTATAAATTAAAAGGCAGAACCTTCATTTTAATAAAACCCAATACTTATATGAATTTAAGTGGTAAGGCTGTACAGTATTGGTTAACAAAAGAAAAAGTCCCTTTACAGAACCTATTGGTTATTACAGACGACCTTAATTTGCCCTTTGGAAGCATTAGGTTAAAAACCAAAGGAAGCGATGGGGGGCATAACGGTCTTAAAGATATTCAAGATAAACTAAATACCTCACAATACAATCGGTTTAGGTTTGGCATAAGCGACGCGTTTAGCTCGGGTAAACAAATCGATTACGTACTGGGCGAATGGACCGAAGAAGAGTCTGAAAAATTAAAAGAACGCTTAAATAAGGCAACAGAGCTTATAAAGTCGTTTGCTTTAGCAGGGGTTAACCATACCATGAACGCATTTAACGGGAAATAAAAAACTTAGTTTATCATTATTTTTCTGGTATACGTTCGTGTTCCGTCTCTTGCCTTCAGAATATACATGCCAGACGATATCGAACTTAATTTTATGGTTTCATTAAAAACGCCATTATTCTCATAGTCTTTTTTAAAGATAATACGCCCGCTGGTATCATAAATAACAATATCAATTTTATGCTTTATTAAATTGGTTAGGGTCACGATAAAGTCTCCTGAATTGGGGTTAGGAAACACTTTTAAGTCGGCAAATGCTATAGGTTCTGGGCTGCCTTCTGTAATAGTGGTTGTGCAGAGTTCTAAATACCAAGATGTTAAGATGCCTGTGTCTCCTGCCGAAAGATCGGCAATACCTAAAGTCCAATTCCCAAAAGGATTCTCTCCTTTAAATATACTTAATGGATTTAAAGGGCGGTACACGTCATTGTTTTGGGCATTGGAGCAATCTATAGGGTTGGCGTTGTCGTCTAGGCGAATTATAAGGCTGCCATTTCCGCATAAGTTAGGAGTTATTAGATTGGTTTGTGTCGAATTCGGACTTTGAAGCGCTATCTGTAAATCCCCTTGGTAAGTATGATCAATGTTAAGTCCCACTTTTACATCTGTTATAGTGGTAGATTCGTTAACGCTTATAGTACTGCTAACAAAAGCATCACCATTATCAGGGATATTTAAAGGCAGGTCGGTACCACCTGTGTATTGTGTACATGTGGTTGATACGTTGTAACCTATAGCGAAATTTTCAGGATTAATGGCAAAAAAGATATTATTAACGGCCTCCACCATAATTCTACAAAATGGCGCTTTTATATCGTTAGGGAACGAAATGTTTGCTGTGCCATCATTCGCTGTATTGGCTACTAATACGGTAGGGAAGGTTAGGCCGCCATCGGTAGATAAAAGAATGTTTACCAGGCTAGTGTTTACTGGGCTTGCATTGGTTTTAGCGACATCCCAAGTAATGGTTTGTGTACTGTTTTCGGGGTAGCTAACATAGCTTTGCTGAGAGGTTATTTTAAAGGGGCCGGCATCGGCATAGGTAGATACGGTCATGTTATCGGTAGCGGTTTGCCCACCTCTAATATCATGGTCTCTTACAGTAAGCTGGAAGTTGATAGGCCTACTCACAGATGCGAGCTTTTCCCAAGTGGTGGAGCCATTAGAGAGCCTTAAGTCTTCTAGCCTAGGGATGTACCTTATAGGGGAAGTGGTGCCTTCAAAAGAACGCACTAGGGGTCCTGAGGCATTCGATTCGTTAGGAACGCCCCTAGAGGCGCCTCCTCCAAGATCATACTGTTCCCAGGTGTAAGTATGTGTATCTGTGCCCTCGGTATCTGTAGAGCTGCCCGTAAGTTTATAAGGTGTGGAAATAGGAATGGTATAAGAGGACCCTGCATTGGCTTTAGGCGGCGAATTGAACGTTGAAGACTCGGTACCGCAGGTGCTGCTTCCTGTTGTGATAGTGTTCCAAATCATTTGAATGCTTTTTTGATGAAAATAAGCATCTGCATACGATTGAATGTTTTGGGGCGCACAGATGCCAGCGTAAGCCATAATAGTACTTCCGCTACCAGGTTCATAGGCGTTGGAAGAGTTCCATTCTAAGGTATCGCAATTTCCTGCATTACCGTTCCAGGTATGGGGCGCACCAAATTGATGGCCCATTTCGTGTGTTACAAAATCTATATTATAAGCATCGCCCACTGGAAACGGCTGCCCCGTAACGCCTCGTGCCTTTGCGTGGTTGTTGCATACCGAGCTTAATTCTGCAATACCTCCCGCGCCTGTGCTAAAGGTGTGTCCAATATCATAATTTGCGGCGCCTATTGTTGTATTGATAATGGTTTGGCTTTCATCAATTAATGCACTAGCGTCAAAATTGCTAAAGCCATCCTCCTCATCTAAAAAAATAATATCCATATTATTTACCAAAGACATTACTAGGGATAGGTCTCTTTTGAAAATAGCATTCACACGTGTCATGGTAACCACCATAGCCTCTAATACGGCCTGTTTTTTTTGGGCCATGGTAGCGTTGCTTAACCCTGCAGCATCGATGTGGAACGAGGCATATTCTGCTGTACTTGCCAGTGCCAATCGAAACGTTCTTAGTTTGCCATCACCCATGGTTTTTGCCGATTTCGATAGGTTGTTAGATGGGTTTAAGGTAGTCGCGTAATCTGGTGTAAGGCATTTTGGGAATTCTTTTAAAGTGGGCAAGTCGGTTTTGTTATAAACCGTATAAGTATTCGAACTGCTGTTGTAGGGGTCTATAAATTGAGTTCCGTTTGCTGGGGAGAGCGTCATGGCATGAAGCCCTTTTGGTGTTAGGCTAAAGTGGATTGTGGTCTCCGGATTTTCAATGTTATGGCCGGCATAGCTGCGTATATGGTTTTGTTCTGCTTGAAAAACAGGTTCAAGTATTGGGGTTTCTATAACGGTATACGAGCCTATAGTGCCATCGGCATTGGGAAATGTAATAATTTGGCTAGAGGCTTTTGAGCCGTTTGAGGGGCGTGAGGCCAATTGCAACCTGGCGGTTAGCTGCTCAATATCCAGCTGGTATAATCTATTTTTGTTAGAGAATCCTTGTCTGAAATCATTTTCGCGCTTTACCGTCTGCTTTTGTGTGGTTACCGTCCATAACGGATTGGTGTGTTGTGCAAAAGAGGTCAAAGATAGGCACGCGATGCTCAATAAAAGCAATAGAAATTTCAGGTTAAGCTGTTTCATAATAAAACCAAAGGATCAAATTGGGGAAATAAAAATACCTTGATAATTTATGATTAGCAAGGTTTTTAGTCATTTTGATTTATTTGGAATCATTGCGAAAGGTATTACATGATTTGAGAAGCGGCTCTAAGGCTTTGTAATAATTGAGATACGGGCCTATAACATTTAAAGAATTAGTTTAATTTCGCATTATAGCTTTAGAATCCCTAATTTTGCATAAAACCGAGTGGCTTGAAAATTTTAAATGACCTTGATGCTTTTGCTAAAACCCCTACAGTAGTTACTATTGGCACATTTGATGGTGTGCATATAGGGCATCAGAAAATAATAAAACGACTTTTAAATACGGCCGAACAAGGGCATTTAAAGTCTGTAATTCTTACGTTCTTTCCTCATCCGCGTATGGTTTTGCAAAAAGATGCCCATATCAAATTAATCCATAGCATTGGAGAAAGATGCCAGATTCTAGATAGTTTGGGCTTAGATTACTTATTTATTAAAAAATTTACACACGACTTTTCTAGGCTCTCTGCTAAAGCGTTTGTGAAAAATATTTTGGTAGACAAACTACATGCTAGAAAAGTGATTATCGGTTACGACCATAGGTTTGGTAGAAATAGAAATGCCGATATTAACGATTTAAGGAAATTTGGTGAGTATTATGGGTTTGAAGTAGAAGAAATTTCATCGCAAGATATTGATGAGGTTACAGTGAGTTCCACGAAAATACGAACAGCTTTAAAAGAGGGGAACATCGAAAAAGCCAATGCTTATTTGGGCCATAGTTTTATGATTACGGGTAAAGTAGTAAAAGGAAAGGAACTGGGTAGGCAAATAATGTTTCCTACAGCCAATATTAGTGTAGACGAAACCTATAAATTAATCCCAAAAAAAGGCTCGTATGTGGTCAGTTCTGAAATGGGTGGACAACTGGTATATGGCATGATGAATATTGGTACCAACCCTACAGTTGAGGGGAAGAAAGAATCTATTGAAGTTCACTTTTTCAACTTTAATAAGGATCTGTACCACCAAAATATTCAAGTGAATTTACTGCAACGTATTCGGGATGAAGAGAAATTTGAGTCGGTAGATGCGCTAAAGGCACAATTATTAAAAGATAAAGCCGTTTCGCTTCAGTTTATTGCGTCTCAACATGCTTAAAGTTTGGTTGTTTAAACATGTGGATAATTCGGCATTGATTGTCTTTAGAATCATTTTCGGATTGCTCTGTTTTTTAGAATCTGTTGGTGCTATTTTTACAGGTTGGTTAAAACGCACCTTAATAGACCCTAAATTTACATTTTCGTTTATCGGTTTTGAGTGGTTGCAGCCCCTTCCTGGAAATGGGATGTATGTCTATTATGTTATTATGGGGGTTTTGGGGCTCTTTATCATGATTGGGTATAAGTACCGATGGAGTGTTATAGCCTTTACGCTTATGTGGTCTGCCACCTATTTAATGCAAAAGGCATCGTATAACAATCATTATTATTTATTGGCCCTTTTAGGGGGGATTATGGTTTTTCAGCCCGCAAATAGATACGCGTCGTTAGATGTTAAACTGAATCCAGAGCTAAAACAGATCAGCATGCCGCAATGGTGTAAAGGGGTGTTCGTGTTGCAACTTTTTATCGTCTACACGTATGCTTCTATTGCGAAACTGTACCCAGATTGGCTAGACACCAGTGTGATAGCGTTAATGATGAAAGCCAAACAGCATTATGTGATTGTTGGAGAACTCCTTCAGTTAAAATGGCTGCATTACGGTATGGCTTATGGCGGTATTTTGTTTGATGGCTTAATTATTCCGTTGCTGCTTTATAAACCGACAAGAAAAGCGGCTTTTATAGCCTCTGTTTTTTTTCATTTATTCAATTCATTTGTATTTCAAATCGGGATATTTCCTTATTTGGCATTGGCTTTTACGCTTTTCTTTTTTGAGCCCAAAACCATTCAAAACTTGTTTTTAAGGAATAAGCCTTTTTATGAGAAAGGAGAGGTGAAAGTCCCTAAAGTAGGAACAGCGCTACTGGTTTTGTTTTCTATTTATTTTAGTATTCAAATAGCACTGCCGTTGCGACATTATTTTATTCAAGAGGATGTGTTGTGGACAGAAGAAGGGCATAGGTTATCCTGGCGCATGATGTTAAGATCTAAAAGTGGATATACCCGATATACTGTGGTGGATAAGGCTACCAACGAGCGGGTTCTAATTAATCTTAACGATTTTCTAACAAAAAAACAATCCAGATTAGCGAGTACAAAACCCGATGTGATGTGGCAATTTTCCCAATATTTAAAAAAACATTTTAAATCTCAGGGTCAAGAAGTGGCGGTTTATGTGGACAGCAAGGTGGGTGTAAATGGAAAACCGTTACAGCCTTTTATAGATCCTGAAATTGATCTTGCCCATGAAAAGTGGGACTTTTTTAAGCACAGTACTTGGATATTGCCATACAAAACGGATTGATTTTTTTGCTATGAATGTTTTTTTTGAATCTTAATCCATGTCATTCCAACGTTAGGAGGAATCTTCTATTTCTATTTTTTATTGAGAATTAATATACTTTCTTTTTTAAAGAGATACTTCGCCATACTCTTAATGATGCCATACGCTTTTAGTATTTTTATCATTAAGCGGGAGGTGCGAAAAAAGGACTTTAACAAGCCTTGTCTTTCCGATGTTAATAGAAGCTTCATCACTTACATATCTTTTCTTTCATTAAGAATGAAAAACGGCTAAAGCATCTCAGCAACAAGAAACTATCGTTAATCATTTCTAAATAGGTCTCTTTACTTTTATAGCATGATAAGAGCGTTGTACCCGTAACATAATAATACAGGTTTAGTGTTAAATATAGCAGTAATTCGCTAAATTTGCAGCTTAAAATTTAGATAGATGTTACAGGTTCCTTTTATTAGAGAAAATAGAGATTTAGTTATAGAGCGCTTGGCGAAACGAAACATGGATGCAACCCAGATGATCGATCAGGTGATATCCCTTGATGAAGCACGTCGAAATACCCAAGCAGAATTGGATAATACCTTGGCAGAATCCAATACACTGTCTAAAGAAATCGGGAATTTATACAAATCTGGAAACGCCACAGAAGCCCATGCTTTAAAAGAGAGAACAAGTGAGTTAAAAGAGCTTTCTAAAGAACTGAATGAGGTTTTAAACACCAAAACGTCAGAGTTAAGCCAATTGCTATACAAAATACCAAATGTGCCCAATAGTATTGTGCCTTCTGGAAATTCTGAAGTTGATAATGAAGAAGTGTATAAAGAGGGCGATATTCCTGTTTTACATGCAAACGCTTTGCCTCATTGGGAATTGGCCAAAAAGTATGATATTATCGATTTTGAACTTGGTAATAAAATAACAGGTGCTGGATTTCCGGTTTATAAAGGAAAAGGTGCCAGGTTGCAACGTGCATTAATAGCGTATTTTTTAGATAAAAATACTGCGGCGGGCTATACAGAATATCAATTACCGCTTTTGGTAAATGAAGCTTCAGGTTTCGGTACAGGGCAGTTGCCCGATAAAGAAGGGCAAATGTACCATGTTGGGGAAGATAATCTCTATTTAATTCCCACAGCCGAAGTACCAGGAACTAACATCTTTAGAGATGTTCTTTTAAATGAAAGTGAACTGCCTATAGGCATTACAGGTTATACCCCGTGTTTCCGTAGGGAAGCAGGGAGTTACGGTGCACATGTAAGGGGGTTGAATAGGCTGCATCAATTCGACAAAGTAGAAATTTTGCGTGTAGAGCACCCTGCCAAGTCTTACGAGGCCTTAGAGGGGATGGTAGCACATGTAAAAACCATTCTAAAAGAACTAAAATTACCGTACAGGATTTTAAGACTGTGTGGTGGTGATTTAGGGTTTACATCGGCCCTAACATATGATTTCGAAGTGTTTTCAACGGCACAAGACAGGTGGTTGGAGATATCATCGGTCTCTAATTTTGAAACCTTTCAGGCCAACCGTTTAAAATTGAGGTTTAGAAATAGCGAAGGCAAAAACGAACTGGCACATACTTTAAATGGCAGTTCCTTAGCATTACCAAGGGTTTTAGCAGGCATTCTGGAGAACTATCAAACGGAAAAGGGCATAGTAATTCCAGAGGTATTACAAGCCTATACAGGTTTTAGTATAATCGATTAGGTATAGGGTTAAAATCTTACAAAAATACGGTGTTTTTATAAATTATCCGATGAAATGCTTGATAATCAGGTTTTTCAACGATTATTTTAGTTTTTGCTTGGTGTTTCATATTATATTTATGATGTTAGCAGTACCAACCAATTAAACTATTTATTTATGAAAAACGTAAAGCGTATCGTGCTGCTTATCGCATTAGTAGCGATTGCTGGCAAGGTTTTGTTTTCAGATTTTGAAATTGTAAAACCTAAACAAGAAACAGTGGTCATTGCAAATAAATGATATTTGTTTTTGTTAAAATTATTGTCCCCAATCTTGATAATACTGTTTTTTAATTAATAAAACATTTATTTTTGGTTGGTAATGCCCGAGTTCTATTCGGGCATTTTTTATGTTTTTTTTTAAAACGAATGCTGAAGTTTAAAATAACTGTCTCCGCTGGTTGTTCATGTTAATTTGCCGAGGTCAAGATTTTACTGCTTAGCCTCAAGGTGCTTCATGTTCAAGTGCCACTCCATAACAAAAATAAAACCGTGTTAAAGCAGCTATAACCAAGCTTAAACCCATATGGCTATCTATAGCTTTGCTCATTTGGGCATGATTCCTAATATAATATGTTTTATCGCTTAAATTATTAAAATTCTGTTGTATAAATTTTAAATTGCACACGGTTTCACTACGTTACATTCATTATATTTACCCCATGAGACGTCTTTTTATCTTAGTGCTACTTTTCTCAACCCCTCTTTTTTCTCAGGAAGATTTTTTCTTTCAGGAAGATGCTTTGGCACAGGAATATTTTAAAAATGGCGATTTTAAAAAAGCCTTAAACGAATATCAAAAGCTTTATGATAACGCCCCAAACAACATCAATTATATTAATCAAATTATAGCTGCATATCAGCAATTAGAGCTTTATAATGAAGCGGAAACATTTTTACTGTCTTTGATGAAAAAAATTAAATACCCCGCTTTTATGGTGGAACTTGGGTATAATCATCAATTAAAAAATGAAGTTAAAAAGGCGACAGCTTACTATATGAAAGCGATTGAAAGTGTGGATGAAAATGTAAATAATTCATTTTCGGTAGCGCGAACCTTCCAAAGTCACTCTTTGTTGAACCAGGCCATTTCAACCTATGAAAAGGCTATGCTTTTAAACCCAGAACTGAATTTTAATTGGCAATTGGCGCAAATTTATGGTGAACAGGGCGATATAGAGAAGATGTTTAATAGTTACATCTCTTTTGTAGAAACCACCCCAGATGCCTTAAATACTATCAAACGCGCTATCAACGATTTTATAAGTGAAGATAGTACACAAGAAAATAACGTCTTGTTCCGAAAAATACTGCTTAAAAAAAGTCAGAAAGACCAAAATTTAATTTGGAACGAATTGTTGAGTTGGCTCTTCATTCAACAGAAAGAATACAATAAATCCTTTATTCAGGAGAAAGCTATTTTCAACAGACAGCCTGAAAGCTTAAACCGTATTGAAGAATTGGCAAATATGGCTGTTTTAGAAGACGAAATTGAAGTGGCTAAAGCGATTTTTGGGTTTTTAATAGACACAGCACAAGACTTAGATACAAAAATAGCGGCCCATTATAATTTGCTAAAGATAGAAACAGAAGAAAGTACCGTTAAAGACTTTAAGGCTTTGGGCTTAAAATATCAGGATTTTTTTAAAACCTTCGGAAAGTTCTCGGCAACTTTAAAAGCTCAAATCGGCTATGCTCATTTCTTGGCTTTTAAAATGAACGCTAGCCAAAAGGCGATTTCTTATTTACAAGATACTTTGGAACTCCCGTTATCGGAAATGCAAAAGGCAGAAGTGAAAATGGCGCTGGGGGATGTTTTGGTTCTGGAAGAGAAATTTAACGAGGCCTTAATCTATTACACTCAAATTCAACGAAATTTAAAAAACAGCACCATTTCCCAAGAGGCACGGTTTAAGGTAGCTAAAACCAGTTATTTTAAAGGGGATTTCAAATGGGCCGAATCACAACTTAATATACTAAAGGCCTCTACGTCGCAACTTATTGCCAACGATGCATTAGAATTAAAGCTTTTAATATCTGATAATAAATATGAGGATTCTCTTCAAACAGCTTTAAAACTTTATGCAAAAGCCGATTTATTAGGATTTCAAAACCGGAAGGATGATGCCATTTCCGTATTGGACCAACTATTGAGTGCCCACCAAACTGAGCCTATAGTGGAACAAGCGCTCTTTAAGCAAGCGCAATTGTTTGAGGACAATAAGCAGTTTAAGCGTGCTGAAGATAACTATAACAATCTGTTATTGTCTTATAGAGATGGTATTTTAGCCGATAATGCCTGTTATGCTTTGGCAGAGCTTTATGCACATGAACTGGAACAGCCCGAAAAGGCTAAAATGCTATATGGGCAAATTGTTTTTGATTATCCCGATAGTATTTATTTCGTAGATGCTAGAAAAAAATACCGGGGCTTGCGGGGCGATGCCATAAAATAACAAACTGGTTTTGAATATCGTTTTTTAACAATGTTTTCTTAACTTTGAATGACTAAACCTTATAGCTTTGGGACTGAACCTTCAAGAGATTCCTCGTGTAAAGACCATTACAAAAGAAGACTTTTTAAACCATTATTTCAGGCCACAAAAACCTGTGGTTATAGAACACTTTATCGACCAGTGGCCAGCTTATAAAAAGTGGAATTTAGAGTATATAAAAGCACTTAGCGGCGACATAACAGTGCCGTTGTATGATGATAGACCAGTAGATTATAAAGATGCTTTTAACGAGCCCCATGCCACCATGAGGCTGGCAGATTATATCGATTTACTAAAAAGTGCGCCAACAAAATATCGTATTTTTTTATGGAATGCCTTTAAAGAGTTGCCGCAACTGCTTCAAGATTTTACCTTTCCCGATTTTGGTTTACGACTAATGAAAGGGATTCCCATGTTGTTTTTTGGAGGTCGCGACTCTTATACCTTCATGCATTACGACATTGATTTGGCAAATATTTTCCACTTTCATTTTGAAGGGAAAAAGAAAATTATCCTTTATGATCAAGAGCAAAATCGGTTTTTGTATAAAATTCCACACGCCCTAATCACTCGCGAAGATATTGACTTTAATAATCCCGATTTTGAAAAATGGCCACTTTTAAAAAGGGCTAAAGGCTATGTTGCAGAACTGAATCATGGCGAGGTTTTATATATTCCAGAAGGCTATTGGCACTACATGCGCTATATTACCCCTGGGTTTTCCATGAGTTTGCGTGCAATAGCAAGAAACCCTAAAAACCTATCTAAAGCCTTTTATAACATTCTTATTATGCGCCAATACGATAACCTCATGCGGCGTATAAAAGGTCAGAAATGGATAGATTGGAAAAATGAGCAGGCTGTTATTAGGGCGCGTAAGAGGAAATAGGGAGATGTGTGTATGGAAAAGGAAAGATCTCTATCCCGCACCAGACCACTTCATATAGTTCATCTATAAGCAAATAGTCTGTTTCTGCAACTCTCGAAGGTAGAATCCTATTAATTGGGTCGTTTATTATACTCCGTGTTTCCTTTAATGAAAAAAGGCATTATATTTATCGGAACATGAAACACTACCAATAATATTACATATGTATTAATGTCGATTAGGCGATACTACACATATGCAATCGTTACCACACATTTGAGAAACTATGACCATTAAAGATTTTTTCGATATTGAACCAATCCAAAAAAATGGATTACTGATTTTTGCATTTGCTTTTTTAATGGCATACCTCCAACTTTTTATATTTAAATCCAATTTTTCTGATTTAGATAAATTTGATAAAATAATATTAAGTTTATCTGTAAGTGTTTGTTGGGTCGTAAGCGAATTGCCTACCTACTTCTTTTTTATGAACTCCAAATGGTTAAAATGGAAAAGCAAAGGGAAAGTATTTGAATTAATCGCGGATAGAATTGTGACTGCCTTTGGTTTTACGTTAATATTATGGATGGTTATTCTAACCTATATTGGATACGAATTTAAAATGGATTTAAATATGTTCATTAGAACTTCATTAATCTGGATGTTTCTAAAATCAATATATTGGTCTTTTTACTGGCTAAAATATATATTGATTGACATAAAAAAAGAAAAGAAAATGCAGACGGAATAACATGAATTCTGGAATATTTCTTGGGAAACACGATGATAATTCGTCAAATTTGAAACTGATTTTTTTAATAATATCCGATTTATAAAAACATAAATTAAAAAACGTGTGGTAATAACTAAGTATTCTACTCGTCAATAGGCTAGAGCTGAATATGGTGTTGACGCATCCGGTTGATTTGCCACTTTATGGGTAAAACGATGCGTTTAAGATAGTGTTAGGCTCTATTGTTTTTTACTTGTTGATTAAGTATCTAACTTGCTTTACTCCTAATTTGATATTGGCTTTTAGCCAGCTAGTTTATCCTGAATATGGTAAGCACTCAGATTCTTACATATTTATGTAGGATAATATATCAAAAAAGAATAAGTTTGATGTGAAAAAAATAAATATGGATGCAATTCTTTGCGTTTATATTAACCCTTGGCAATAAGGCGACCCACTCAAACGAAAAGAATATGGCTAAATCAGAATTACATTTTTTAGGACACATAATACAGCTTATAACAGTAGAAACTAACTATAATAAAGATTTTAACAACTATAAAGGCACTCCTATACTTTATAATCAAGGTGGGTTGCTTCGATTTGTTTTTGCCTTTGGGGAAAATTTCCCCTTTTTAGAACGCATGACAACCGTTGATTATAAGCGATATAAATTGAGTTATCCTGTAGACGATGGAAAGGTCGTATTCTACGATGCCAATCATGATGTTTTAAAAATCTGGAAATTTAAAGACGCTCCTATTGTTTATTATAAGGTAGAGTTTGATCCTAATGGTGCCGGTATGCAAGTAGAAATGATAATTTCGCCAGCAATACAAGACTACGGCTGTAAAATCCATAGAAGTTGGCACATAACACCTATTGAGGAAGAAACATATCAATCTCCTGTGTATGCGATAGAAGAGAAAGAAAAGAAACCCTTTAGAATAGACATTGGTGCAAATAATAGCGATATAAAAAACGGAGTTTTTGGGTTCGATAAAATACCAAGTAACTATAAAAGTATCTGTACTTCAAATATTGAGAAACTAAGGCAAGAATACCAACCCATAGCAGATATTTTAGATAAAGAATATTTACCCTCTTGGCTAAGTATTCGTAAAGGCCAAACGGTAGAATTAGAATTAAATTGGGAAAAGAAAGGACGAGCCGATGATTATACCAACATCACTTTTGATAGGCATCCAGATTTTATAATAACACCAACAAATTTAAAAGGCACAGACAAAGTACAAATTACGTGTAAAAATAATAACCCTAGCACTGCGCAACTACTTATAAAAGCAAATAGTAAAACCGTAGGCGCTTTAAATATATTTTATCCAAAACCAAAGACTATTGATTTAGAATGGTGTTTTGTGGAAATTACTGGAGATAAAAAAGATGAATTTGATTTAGGTAAGAAAATCAAAAAATCTAACTTAGAAAATCTACTAGAAAAAGGCCTAAAACCGGCACTAATAGATGTAGCCGTATCAAACACAACTGCAAAAATAATTGATATTACCGAATATACCGACCGTCAAAAACAGCTAGGTGTATTAAAAAAGCATCTCAATGATAGAATAGGAGATTATATTGAAAGAAGTTTAGTTAATCGTGTTTTTGCTACTATTGGTATGAAACACAATAAAGATATAAACAAACTGACCTTATATGTTATTAACAGAAAATGTATTGTTACTGCCGATATTCCTGATAGTGGTTCATTTCCAATGGCAGGAGGTTTGTCTCCAACAGGAACAGGAGTTTCTTATATGGTTTTAGGAGATGGTAACAACATAGATTTAAGAAATGTAATGCACGAAATAATGCATTCTTTAGGATTGCATCACACATTCATAAAAGATGGAGAAAGCACTACAAAGTTCACCCATAAATTCAAAAAAGAGAAAACCAAAAATTATATGGATTATAGAGATAATAAAGAAATTACTTGGAAATGGCAATGGAGAAAATTACACCAATATTCTAAATTAAATTAAAATGAGATATACCTTGATTTTTTTATTAAACCTTTTTTTTTTAAGTTGCTCATCTATACCTAATGAGTATTTAGCCAATGATGATGCTTGCCATTATACCGACCCTATCTTTAAAATCACAAAAGAAGAATTATTTCTTAATCCAAATATTTTAAAACAATCAAAAGACGAAAATGGAGATATTGTTTTAACAGATAATAAGAATTATAAAAATCTCTTTTCTGTTTTATCTGGTGGATACATCGCAAATTACCAAACAAATAAAAAGCTAGGGATTGATAAATGGGTTTTATATAGAAAAAACAGAACAATTAAAAGAGTAAGTTTTATATATCTTAACGGAACAAAAGAAATAAGTCAAGAAACTCATTACGACGAAAAAGGTAATATCACAAAAATTATAGACTACGAAAAAGGCTATAAAATATGTTGGAAAGAAGCCATAGAAATAGTTAAAAAAATAGCAAAAAAAGATATTGAAAAATATGAAATAAAAGGTTATAATTTAAGTCATAATAATTTAAACGAATTCCCAAATGGAAATCCAGAATGGCAAATATCACTAGATGGAAATGAAGAATATGAAGAAAAAGACACCAAAATATATGCTATCGATGGAGTAACAGGGAAATTAATAAGAACTTATAAAATAACAATGGAACATTATTAAACCTGGTTGATTTTCCACGCTATGGGTAAAACGATGCGCTGAGTGGATACTGCCGGCGATGGTGGTCCTGTACCTAATCATGCACAACCCTATATTCCTTTAGGCTTTAAAGTATATTAATACGCTGCTTCCAATAGCTGTGTTCTAAACTTAAGCCTGTTTGCGAACCGAATACTTTAGATATTACCCCTTGTTTTATAAAAACTTATAATATCTTTGGGCACTTAAAACTTAAACTTAAAACATGAAACATTTATTTTTAATAGCAACCATGCTAACAGTATCTTTTGCTAGTGCTCAAGCGTTTTCAGGAAAAGATGATAAAAAATTACAAGTAGGGGCTAATTTTCAAAATAATGCCACAGGACTTAATGTGAGCTATGATTTAGGTGTGGGCCAGAATATCTCTTTAGGTTTCTCTACCACTTATGCGTTAGGTATTGATGAGGTGGATGTTATAGACAGTGGTTTTGCAGATTGTTTTGATATAAGAGGGCGTTTTAATGCTAACTTAGGAAATGTCCTTAAAATTGATGATAATTTTGATGTCTATCCAGGATTAAGTTTCGGACTTAAAAATTTTGGTGGGCACTTAGGGATGCGTTATTTCTTTTCTGATGGTTTTGGTTTGTACACCGAACTGAACACGCCTTTGGCAAAGTATGATACAGGCGACTTAACAGCGGCCGAAAAACTCCATAATCAATTTACAATAAGCTTAGGAGCTGTTTTTAATATATAAATACAAGCCAGTTATAAACAAAAAAACGGATTAGCCTTAAAATGGCAATCCGTTTTTTTTGTTTATATCATTTTTTTGTATGCTTAAAAAAAAGATTTATTTTCAATCCATCTGTTAATTGGCGTCTAAAACAAGCTATTTTATTAACTCATGAGCCTTCTCGTAAACCAAAAAGGATTCCCAGCCCCGGTATAAAAAATAGTCAATAAACGTCTTACGTTTCTTAAAAATATTAGGTTCCTTAATGGAGTCTGCCTTCTTCTCGGCTAAAGCATTGAACGTCTCAATATATTCTTCGTCCGAAATTTCTTCAAGTGCTTTATTTATGTTATATTTACTTACGTTCTTTTGTTTTAGTTCGTTTGTCAGTCGGTATTTGCCCCAAGCCTTAATCCGGAACTTACCACGGACAAAAGTTTTGGCAAAACGGGTTTCATTTAGGAAGTTGTGATCTAAAAGATGTACCATAATAACATCGATAGCTTCTGGTATCATGTACATGGCTTCTAGCTTTTGTCGCACCTCTTGATGGCACCGCTCTTGATACGCACAATAATGCTCTATCTTTTTAGTGGCTTCCTTTACCGTATATGTTTTTTTTAATTGCATAACGTATCAAAAATAAGAATTGAACCTTAAAACCTCCTAATAAACCCTATAAATATATTTGAAAATACAGATTCTGCACAACATGTTTTAAAAACCAACCCTCCTATGAGAAAAATTGTTTTTTTATTATGCTTTGCTTCAACATTGAGTAATGGCCAAAGCATTTTTGATAATGTTATATTGGGGACAAAACCTCAAATGGATAATCCTTTTACAATAGGACAAAATATAGATCCCAATATAAGTGTTTCTGGAATTGGTTATGGCCCAGGGGTAGATGGTCACGCAACTTCCAATAATCAATATAGTGTTGTAAATTGGGATTCTCAGGATTTAAATTTAGAGGATTATTTTGAATTCACATTAAGTCCCAATCCAAGTTTTAAGATTGATTTTGTCAGTTTTATATATAATGGAATTTCAACGGATAGAGGGCCTACTCATTTTGCCTTTAAGAGTAGTTTAGATGGTTTTACAGAAGTTATTGGAACAGCGGCGGCCTCTGCGTCTATTAATTTAAGCAGTTATGTTTTTCAAGATGTAACAAGTCCAATTACCTTTAGGCTTTATGCTTGGGGTGCTGGTCATCATTTTGGAGCTTTTAGTATTTTTGATTTTGTTTTTAACGGTGTTGTATCGTTAATACCTTGCCCTAATACCTCAACCTGGAATGGTATCAGTTGGGACAACGGTTATCCCGATATAACCAAACATGTGGTGTTAGATGCAAGTTATAATACTGAAGTAAATGGAGGGAGTTTTTCAGCGTGTAGTGTAACGGTTAACACGAGTGGTACCGTTCCTGAAAATAATATATTAACGGTTTCCGAAGGACACTATGTGGAAGTTCAGAATAGTATTGTTGCTCATGGAAACATTGTGGTGCAGCCCTTTGGCACAATTGTGCAAGTAGACGATATCGCTACCGTTTTAGGAAATGGAAGTATTGAAGTTCTAAAAAAAACAGCGAAATCTAATAACTGGTATGAGTACACGTATTGGAGTACGCCTGTTAAAAATGAAACAATTGACAATGCTTTACGAGATTCTAATCCCCAAAGACGATTTGTTTTTAAAGCTGAAAACTACCTAGATACCACTGCAGAAATGGATAATAATAACGAGGTAAACCCAGGACAAGATAATGTTGATGATAATGCTGATGATTGGAATTGGGTGGGTGGCGAAACACTCATGATCCCTGGTGTTGGATATGCATCTACGCACGATAAATCCATTTTCGAGAACAGTTTAGATCCCCATAAACAATTCATATATCGCTTTAAAGGATCTTTTAATAATGGTATAATTACCGTTCCTATTTATCGAAACGATTCTAATTTAGAAGATTTTAACTGGAATTTTATAGGAAATCCTTATCCTTCAGCCATTGATGCCGATTTGTTTTTATCTACCAATCGTATTATGGCACATGATGAAGAAACAATCATAAATGAAGCCATGGATGGAGCTATTTTTTTATGGTCGCAAAACACAGCAGCTTCAGTCACGGCGAACGGCAATGAACAGCTTAATTTTTCGAATGAAGATTATGCCATTATTAATGCTGTTGGCGAAATACCTGGCGGCGATGGTGTAACACCTTCAAGACACATTCCTTCGGGCCAAGGCTTTTTTGTTTCTATGTCTAATACCGCTTTTGCCACATTGATATCTAGTGATGTTTACAAGACAAACATTGTTTTTAATAATGCCATGCGGGTAAAGGATGCAGTAGCGAATAGCCTGTTCTTTAAAAATTCAAATACTAATAAAGGCACTCCTAGTATAGCTAATAAATTATGGCTTAATCTTACTTCAGATCATGGTGTTTTTAATCAGATTCTTGTGGGCTATGTCAATGGAGCTACAAACCTGGATGATGGCATAGCTTTCGATACCCATAAATATCCAGTAAAAGGGGCGGCAATATATTCAAGAATAGCAAACTCAAACAAAAAGTACGCCATTCAAGGTAAAGACATACATAGCATTCATGATGATGAAGAGATTGCTATTGGTTTTTCATCTACCATAAAAGTGCCCACGGTATATAAATTGTCCCTAGCGAATTTACAAGGCGATTTTTTAACAAACACCACTATTTATTTAGAGGATACAATGTTAAATAAAATCCATAATTTATCGGGAAATGATTATCGCTTTACTTCAGAAATAGGTGAATTTAATAACCGATTTAAAATATGCTTCCGTGCCAATGCGCTATCGATGGCAGACCAAGATTCGGAAAAAAACAAGCTAAGCATTGTCCATCTAAATGATCATCAAGTTCAATTTACGGTTTCGACTAATTTAAAAATTAAAACCGTTAGCATTTACAATCTTTTAGGCCATCAGTTGTATAGTTTTAATGGGCAAAGCAGTTCAGAAATCTTTAGCTGGTCTTCTCTGCAAGCTGCTGTATATATTGCTAAAGTAAGACTTTCCAATGATGTGGTGATTACTAAAAAAACCATTAAAAAATAATGAAAGTAGTTTTAGGGTGTCTGTTTTAAAGATCCAATATAATTAGATCTAACAAGTTTACGCTTAATGGGGCTAATTATAAAGCGGAAACAAACAAGGTACTGGAATTACTTGTTATTTTTGTAAAGTGAATATTTTAAAACCCCTCTAAATGAGTACCACCTTTAAAACCATTGCTAGATTTCAATATTCGAGTGAAGCACAAATTATAAAAGGCCGATTAGAGGCAGATGGTATTCAAGTGTTTTTATCCGATAATCTTACTATAGACACAGACCCCCTTATAAGTAATGCCATTGGCGGTGTAAAATTGAAAGTGCTATCGTCACAAGTTTTGGAGGCACAACATATTTTAGAAACTATTAAAAAGTATTCTATTGATGATGAAGGGAGTAGTATACAGTGTCCGAACTGTAAAAGCGAAAAAATAGAACTATTTTCAACTATAAAAGATGTAAAGTCGTTATTCTGGTTTCTTTTTGGTGTCCTGTTTTCGTCCCTTCCCTTTTACACAAAACATAAATACAGATGTGAAGCTTGTAAAACGGAATTCGATATTAAATAAGTGTGCGTCACGCAGAATTAGTTCTGGGGTCATATAAAAACATGAAATAAAAGAGTATGCGACTAAATCCCTGCAAACGTATTGGATTTATGGTTTTTTTTAAAACAAAACGCTTCAGATTTAAAACCAGTCATTAATAAAGCTTTTGGGTGTCGGTTTATCGTCATATGTAATCGCTATATTAGCTTGAGGACAATTTATCGATAATCAACTTAAAAAATCTGCGGCCATCAGTTTAATCAGCGGGAAATAATTATGATGCGTTTATCCCTCAGATAATGAAAATTAATGCGTAATAAATAATTTCAAGCTCGGATGGAATCAGATAGAATACGTTAATTAAAAAGTAATATTCGATTATTGAATTTATGAAATGCCAGAGCTTAACGGGATATTCTCTAAATTTTAAACACTTTATAGGCAATCGGATAAAGCGTTTTCTGAAGCAAATTTTAAGTTTTTTTCAGATAAAACCTAAAACCACAGTATCGTAAGCCTGTTTTAATTTTTTTACCACCTCTTCTATTTCTGCTTCATTTAAATGCCCAAATCCAAAACGAATAGCACAAGTGTCTTTATCTTGATAAAGAATTGTTTTTGAAAGGAATAAATCGTTTCTTTCGGCTGCTTCAGCAAGCTTAACCAAAGAAATAGTAGGCGTAAATTGCAACCATATGGCTAATCCTCCCGATGGTATTTTCCAAGAGACAGCATCTTTAAAATAGGTTGTTAAATAAAAGCACACACTATCGCGTCGTTGCTTATAGATGATAATATTCTTTTTTATAAGCCGATATATTTCACCTTCATATATTAATTCAGAAAGGATTTGTTCTTGAATAATATCGCCTTGCTTGTCCAATAATTGCAAATAATTTTTGGCCTCAGAAATTAAATTATCGGGCGCTACCACAAACCCTGTTTGAAAACTCGGAAATAACGATTGCCCAAGTTTTCCTAAATACACCACCATACCATCGGTGTCGGCACTTGCCATGGGCAACATAGCAGACCCTTCAAACTGGAAATCGTAATCGAAGTCATCTTCAATAATGGCAAACTGGTATGTTTTTGCCAATTCCATTAGTTTTAACCGTCGCTCTGCGCTCAATGTTACGGTAGTTGGGTAATGCCTATGTGCACATATGTATACACAACGTATGCTGCCTTTTACAAAATGGGTTCTTATATAATCAATATCCAAACCATTGGCATCAATAGGAATGGTTTTTATAGTAGCACCAGCTTGTTGGAAAATCATGTTCGCCGCATAATGGCTTAAACGCCCTACTAAAACAATATCTTTTGGCTTTATTAAAAGCTGGGATACTATATACAAACTCATTTCTGTACTTCGCGTATTTATAATATGATTTGGTTTTATGTGAAAACCTCTAGTAGCATTTAAATAATTGCAAAGCTGGGTTTCAAATACAGAATAAGAGAGCTGAGCAGTCTTGTTCCATTTTGAAATTAAAGACTTCCGTTTCATTGCGGCGCTATACCATCTCGAAAATTGATGAATAGGATGTAGTCTTAAATCGGGGCTACCCTCATTAATGCTATACTTCGCCTTTGTGGTTTGTAACGTGGAAGCCAAATTAAAAGAAGGTTGAAAGGGAAAACCAGTAGTTTTAGAATACTCATAAACCTGATCTATGCGCTGGGCCGTGGCTTTAATGTTTGGTGTAGTTTGTTCTGGTACCAATATAAAGGTGCCTTTATTGGGGATAATTTCCACCCAACCTTGAGAAGCCAATTCGTCGTAAACCGCGACCACGGTGTTTCTATGGATTTTTAAGGTGTCACTTAAAACACGTGTTCCTGGCAATGCGGCGCCTATAGTTAAATAGCCCCGCTGAATGGCATTTATAATTTGTTGCGCTATCTGAACATAAACAGGATGTACATCGCCTTTGTTAAAAGAAATTAATTGCTTTAAAAGCTGGCTAACCGGACTATTCATTGTTTTAAAACTGGACTAGTTTACTCGTCCGGAAAGTTACGACTTTTGCACCGTTGTTTTAAATAAATACACTTTTATGAAAATTAAATTCGCTTGCACCGCTTTTATTTTGTCTGTTTTAATGGGCTACACACAAGAAATCCATAAAAATCAAGCCTTAGATACTATAATGATAGCTTCAACCAGAATAGAGCTTCCGTTTAAGGAAAACTCAAGAACGATTACTATTATTTCTTCGGAAGCTATTAAAAATAGTGCTGCCAATACAATAGCCGATTTATTGCAACAGGTTGCGGGTATAGATATAAGACGTCGTGGAACTTCTGGAAGTCAAGCCGATCTATATATTAGGGGAGGGAGTTTTGATCAAACGCTTTTACTTATTGATGGCATAAAAATGGACGATGCCCAAACGGGACACCATACCATGAATGCAGCATTACCCATTGAAGTTATTGAGCGAATTGAAATTATTAAAGGCCCTGCAGCCCGAGTGTTTGGACAAAATGCCTTTACCGGTGCTATTAATATTGTAACAAAAAAGAATATAGAGAACACCATGTCTTTTAAAACAGAAACAGGCTCTTTCGGACAATTAAATGCAGGTGTAACCGTGAGTGCAGATTTAGAAAACTCATCACATATTGTTCATGTGGATAAAATGTCTTCAGAAGGCTATCGCCATAATACCGATTATGATAATAGCAGTTATTTTGTAAAAAGCGTGTTTAATAAAAACAGAAAAGCCATAGAAATGATTGCGACATTTCAAGAACGAAAATTTGGTGCTAATGGTTTTTATGCCAGAGAAAGCGCCACAGACCAATACGAAGAAACACAAAATAGCTTAATTGGATTTTCTACGCAGTTTAAAACAGAAAAACTGACGTTTAAACCGCGGGTGTATTGGAAACGCAACCAGGATGAATACCTGTACCTGCGTCATGATCCTGCGTTTTTTAGAAATAAGCATATTAGTAATAAAATAGGGGCAGAAGTAAACGCCACTTACAGATCCAAAGCGGGTATAACTGGCTTTGGTGTCGATTTTTCCAAAGTGTTTCTAAAAAGCAATAATTTAGGACACCGGAATAGATTTATGACCACGCTTTTTTTAGAGCATAAATTGAAGCTCTTAAACAATACGCTAGATATTACCCCTGGAGTGGCGGTTACTTATTTTTCAGATTTCGAGTTTTATGCTTTTCCTGGTTTAGATTTGGGTTTCAAAATAAACGATCAGTTAAAAGTTTACGGGAATATTGGCTATACCTACAGAATACCAACTTATACCGATTTGTTTTATACCGACCCCAGTACTGTAGGGAATTCAGAATTAGAAGTTGAAGAAGCTTTTGCTCAAGAAATTGGTATGAAATATTTTTCTCAAAAATTCTCGGGGTCTTTAGCAGTTTACAATAGAGATGCTAAAAATTTAATAGACTTCGTTCGCCTAGACACAACAGAACCTATTTACACCGCCACAAACATTACAGAAGTTAATACAAAAGGATTTGAAGTAGATGTGGCCTATCATTTTAAATTAAAGACGTTTAAACAAACTTGGGCTATTGGTTATAATTTTTTAGAAGACAATCTTTTAAATCAAAATAAAGCGTTATCACGCTACTCTCTAAATACTCTTAAACATCATATGACCACGCGCTTAAGTACACAGCTTTTTAAAAATGTAAGTCAGAATATTGTTTACAAATATGCAGAGCGTACCACGGGTGATTGTTATAATGTTTGGGATGCCTCCATAGTTATAAATACAAAGCCATTAGAATTTACCCTAACAGCCAGCAACATATTTAATGCCCATTATATTGAAGCTGGTTTTGTACCAATGCCTCCAAGTCATGTGTTATTGGGCTTAAGATATAATTTAAAATAGCAGCCTTATGGATGAAACAAGACATAATTGGACCAAAGAAGCCATTCTAGAAATCTATAATAAGCCTTTAATGGAGTTGCTTTATGAAGCCGCTACCATCCACCGTTTACGCCACGACCCCAATACGGTACAGGTATCTACATTGGTATCTATTAAAACGGGGGGGTGTTCCGAAGATTGTGGATATTGCCCTCAAGCGGCACGCTATCATACCAATATCGAGGGTAACGCTTTAATGAGCGTTCAACAGGTAAAAGCCCAGGCTTTACGTGCAAAGGCCTCGGGAAGTTCTCGCGTTTGTATGGGTGCTGCATGGCGAAATGTAAAAGACGGTAAAGCCTTTGATCAAGTATTGGAAATGGTGCGCACCATCAATAAATTGGATATGGAAGTATGCTGCACCCTTGGGATGATTACCGAAAACCAGGCCAAACGTTTGGCAGAGGCCGGTTTATATGCCTATAATCATAATTTAGATACTTCAGAAGACTATTATAAAGAAGTTATTTCTACACGTGGTTATCAAGATCGGTTAGATACTATTGGCAATGTGCGTAAAACCAATGTAACGGTTTGTAGTGGCGGTATTATTGGTATGGGTGAAACCGTGGAAGACCGAGCAGGCATGCTGGTGGCATTATCAACTTTAAATCCGCAACCAGAATCTACACCTATTAATGCTTTGGTGGCTGTTGAGGGCACCCCTTTGGAAGATCAAAAACCAGTGTCTATTTGGGATATGGTAAGAATGGTGGCCACTACACGCATCGTGATGCCAGAAACCCAAGTGCGTTTAAGTGCAGGAAGAACCCAAATGAGTAGAGAAGGGCAAGCCCTGTGCTTTTTTGCAGGCGCCAATTCTATTTTTGCAGGCGATACGTTATTAACCACCCCAAACCCTGATATAAATGAAGATATGGACATGTTTAAGCTGCTAGGCTTAACGCCACAAAAACCGTTTATCAAAAAAGGTCAGCCTGAAACGGTTGAAGCTTCACAATCCCAATACCAAGCTCTGGAAGAAAAACCAAAGTGGACACGACCAAAACATGTTATCGAACGAAATGAGCTGGCTAAAGAAAAAGGAAAATCTTTAAAGCTGTAGATCTATTACAGGTGTTTTGTAGTGATGAAAGTTCAAATTTTAAGTGTTGCTTGGGCTATAGAATATGTATGGGGTCTCTAAAAAAGCAAAGCATTTCAAAATCTGCAATAATCTTAAATTAATCCGTATTTTTGAAATTGTAACAACATAAAACAATTCAGAAAACATGACAAATCAGATTACGACCAAATGGTTGGGTGGGATGAAGTTTGAAAGCACAAACCCTTCTGGAAACAACTTATTTATAGAAGCTAGTCCAGAAGATGGCGCACAAGCAGAAGGCTATAGGCCTAAAGCTTTAATGTTATCGGCATTGGCAGGTTGCTCAGGATTGGATGTGGCATCGCTTATTAAAAAGATGAAACTGGAAGTTGCTGATTTTAGTATAGACATAGATGCCAACCTTACCGAAGAAGATCCTAAGTTTTATGATAAGCTCACGATGGCCTTTCATTTTTATGGAAGTGATCTAAACGAAAAAAAACTTCAACGGGCTGTAGATTTATCAGTAGAAAAATACTGTGGTGTTATGGAAATGTTCCGTCAGTTTGCCGAATTAAACATTGAAACTCATTTTCATAAACACTAAGTTTTCATCTTTTTCAGATTGAATAAATTTAATAATTGGAACTTTTGTCTTAATGAAATCCATGCGCTGGACCATAACCCCAAAACCCGACTCGGAAAAAGTAAAGCTATTGCAAGAAGCCCTTGGAGTTGATGCTGTAATTGCATCGCTTTTAGTGCAGCGTGGTATTGAAACCTATGCAGAGGCCAAAGCCTTTTTTAGGCCGAAATTAGAAGATTTACACGATCCTTTCCTAATGAAAGACATGGATAAGGCGGTAGTGCGTATTGAAAAAGCGATAAGGAACAATGAAAATATTTTGGTTTATGGCGATTATGATGTCGATGGTACCACATCGGTAGCCTTGATGTCTTCTTACTTAAAAACCTCATACGATTTAGTCCATACGTATATTCCAGACCGGTACGACGAAGGTTATGGGGTCTCTTATAAGGGTATCGATTTTGCTTTTGATAATGATTTTACTCTTATTATTGCTTTAGATTGTGGTATTAAAGCTGTAGATAAAGTGGCCTACGCTAAAGAAAAAGGCATTGATTTTATTATTTGCGATCATCACCGTCCGGGTAGCGATATACCAAATGCCGTGGCGGTTTTAGATCCAAAACAAGACGATTGCCATTACCCTTATCAGGAATTATGTGGGTGTGGTGTGGGGTTTAAACTAATTCAAGCTTTGGCATCGCGAAAAGGAAAAACCGTAAAAGACTTGGTTGTGTATCTAGATTTGGTAGCGACGGCTATTGGCGCAGATATTGTTCCCATTACCGGCGAAAATAGAATATTGGCATATCATGGTTTAAAAGTCATCAACTCAAAGCCACGTCCTGGGATAAAAGCGATTATTGATTTGGTTAAAAAGGATGTGCTTACTATTACGGATGTGGTATTTATTATTGCGCCCAGAATTAACGCTGCAGGCAGAATGAAACATGGGAATTATGCCGTGACCTTATTGACCGATATGGATTATGATGAGGCTTCAGAACATGCAGCAGAAATTAATCAATATAACCTCGATAGACGTGAAGAAGATAAACGAACTACAGAAGCTGCTCTTAGACAAATTGAAGAACAAAAGGAGCAGAAACACTTTACTACTGTTGTTTACCATGAAAACTGGCATAAAGGCGTTATTGGTATTGTGGCTTCTAGATTAACAGAAACCTATTACCGGCCAACTTTGGTTTTTACAAAAAGTGGAGAGAAATTAGCGGCATCGGCACGCTCTGTAAAAGATTTTGATGTCTATAATGCTCTTGAAGCTTGTGCCGAGCATATCGAACAGTTTGGAGGGCATAAATATGCAGCAGGATTAACACTAAAAGAAGAAAACTATAGTGCTTTTAAAAAAGCGTTTGAAACGGTGGTTGCTAATAGTATCGATAAAGAGCTTTTGGTTCCAGAAATTCAAGTGGATGCAAAAATTGACTTAAAGCACATCACTTCTAAGTTTTATAGAATTTTAAAACAGTTTGCGCCTTTTGGTCCAGAAAATATGACTCCCGTCTTTTTAACCCAAAACTTGGTCGACACAGGTTTTGGAAAATGTGTTGGTGCAGACCAAACCCATTTAAGACTTCATGTTACTCAGCCAAATGCGAATCAAAAAGTGGCTATTGGTTTTGGTTTGGGCGATAAACTCGAGTTAACTACAGATGGAAAGCCTTTTAGTGCCCTTTATTCTATTGATGAAAATGAATGGCAAGGCAATATCTCCCTTCAGCTTAAGTTAAGAGATATTAGATAATCGGTTTTAATAATTGGCAGTCTCGTATTTTATGTTCGGGTATGGCCATATATCATACCTGTTTTAAAACGGATATCCAATAGCAAAATTAAGAATAGGGGCTTTTAAATTAAAGTTATATCGTTCTCCTTCTGGTAGCGACGGATCATGAAAAGGAGCGGCTAAATCCAAACGGATTACAAAACTCTGAATGTCTACACGAAGCCCGATACCAGCACCCATGCCTAATTCATTAATAAAGTTACTGGTAAATTTATCCTTACCATTAAAGGTGGGGTTTTCTTTAGAGTTCCAAATATTTCCAGCATCGGCAAAAACAGCACCTTTAAAGAATGAAAAGATAGGGAAACGGTATTCTATATTGGCTTCTAATCTAATATTACCTGTTTTGTCGAAAAAATCACCATCATTAGTCCCTTCTTCATCACTGTAAGTGCCTGGGCCTAAGGAACGGATCCTAAAGGCGCGAACGCTATAAGGGCCTCCAGAAAAATATTGTTTAACAAAAGGCACGACTTCAGAATTGCCGTATGCCATACCATAACCAGCAAAAAGGCGTGTGGCAATAAGTTGGTCTTTTCCTAAGTTTAAATGATAATGTAAATCTAGGTCTACCTTAGCGTATTGGGCATATTCTAATCCTAAAAAGGTTTTAGGGTCGTCTGCGTTTTTTTGTTTTCCCAGTAATCCAACGGTGTTTCCTGCAATATCGAATAAAGTATTCAAGTAAAACTGATGTTTTTTATGGACATCCACTAAACCATTGTAAGTGAAGGAGTATGTTAGTCCGGGGATGAATTGTTGATCAAAACTACGCTTTAAAAAAGGGTTGTCCTCTAAAATTTTATCAAACTCTGCCGTGGTATTTGATAGTTCGGTATAGTTTATGGAAACAGGGTTAATGTCGTGAGTTATAAACCTATTGGCATCCCACATATATCCAAAGAGTCCGGTGCCAGATAATAAGGTGTAAAGTTGTGTTCGCTTTAGGTAATTGGCTCCTATCGACATCTTTGTTTTTGGAATCGCATATTTAAAAAAGTTTTCATTAATTTTAATGGGAAATAAAACTCTAGGAAAAATCAATTCATTCTTAAAGCCTAATTCTAGACTGCTTTTCCCTGTTTTGTTAGCGCCCCCAATCTGGGTTTCATAGCCTACTTTAGCGGAAGTATTAAGGGTTTCGCCTCCTCCAAATAGATTTCTGTTACTAAATGTTATAGCAAAAGCAGGCCCTGAAAAATTATTGGATTTTGTAACCAATTGCAATTCTGCCCTAAGCGCACGTTTATTGAGTGGCGATAAATATATGTTACTCTCTAAAACACCTAGCGTATCGGTGGCCAATGAATCGATTTCTTGATACTGTATGTTAACGTATTTGTAAGCGCCGATGGTGGATAGGCGCCTTGCGGTGTTTTTGGAGTTTTCAGGGCTATAGTATTGATCGGCTTCTAGTGTAATGAATGGATCGAGATATTTAGGCTTGAAAACAACTTCTTTTTGGATGAAGTTTTTACCGTTATAACGAATGGTTTCGGTCTGGATAGAGTCTGAAATCTCATAACTTGTGTAAACATTTACGTTATTGATTTTATAAGGAACAATACTTTTTTTCGGCACCTCTTTTTTTAGTTTCAGAAACAAATCGTAACGTTTATTGTTATACGTATTGGTGTCGGCTTCAAATATTAAAAAACTATCGTCGAAATTATAATACCCTTTTTCTTTTAATTTAAAATCTATGCGTTGGCGTTCCAATTTCATGTTGTTCAAATCGAACCGCATGCCTTCTTTAAAAGATGTTTTTGATACTAAATCTTTAATTTCAACTTGAGCAGGCGGTGGAATCGTATCCAGTTGATAGCGAGCCATTTTGTAAGGTTGCGGGATTTTAACCGTATAGGCTACCGATGCTTTCTTTCCTTTTTCTTCGGTTTTTGAAGAGGCCCTACTGTAGAAAAACCCTCTGTTTTCTAACCGATTCAATAGTAGTTTTTCTATTTCGTAAGTTTCCACATCCGATTGGTAAACGGGTTTTTCACCTAGCTTTTTATAAAGCCAGCGGTTTATAAAGCCAGGATTTTCTTTTTGATTTTTATAGTATAAATATAATCCAGGATATAGGCCTAATATTTTTTTGTTTGGCGCGGGTAATAATACGGTTTCAAGTTCGTTTTTTAATGCATCTTCATGTTTAATAATAGAATCTGAAATCATTTCGAGTGAGGCTCCTGTGTACAAATGATCATCCTCGGGTATATATTTAGTAACACTACAGGAGTAGAGACCACCAATAGCGATGAGGATAATAAAAAGGATTTTAAGAGGCGTTTTCAAGTAAATGCGTTTATGGTTGTTTCGGTTCAGTACTTTCATTAGTTTCAGCTTCTTCATCAGGCTTTCTAGATTTTTTATCTGCTTTTAACTCGGCTTCCTCTTTTTCTTCTTCTTTGGTTTTCGACGTCAATAAAGCTTCCCAGAGTTCCCTGAATTTATTAAATTCTTGAGTAAAAATTAGCGATATTCCGCTTACAATGGTTTGGCCATCGATTACATTTTCAAATTCATTTCTTCGAAACCCTTTTAAACGGTATCTGCCATTTTCCGAAAGTAAGTATTCGAGACTAACGTTGCCAATAAGCGGTGTTTCTTCTTCTGTAGCACTACTGCCTTGGATATCTACTTCGCTGCCTACACGAACAATTAAACGATCATTGAATAATTTTTTTTGTGCTGCAATATCCAATTGCGTACGTTCTTGAGGGGCAGCTCCTTGGTAATCGGTGTAGCTATCTAGCCCAAAATCCAGTTCAAATCCAGTTTTCCCTAAGAGTTTGTCAGAAAACATATTGAGTTGGTCTGATACGGCATCATTTAAATTATCGCGGGCTATAGACGCTACGCCACCGCTACTCCCATCGCTGCCTGGATCTGGATAAAAGCGATTTAGCACCAATAATGAAAATACTTGGCGGTTAAGTTCGTCTTCCTGCTGATTGAGTTGTTGTACCCTACCATATACTTGTCCTCCAATAGCTCCTTTGTCTTCTTCGGGCATATCTAGGGTAAACCCGATTTTAGGTTCCATCAATTGGCCATCGATATTCAGGTACACATAAAAAGGCAATACTTGGCGGAACTTCCCTTTAGAAGCCACATCGCCTCCGGAAGAAACCGGTGCCATTAAAGAAGACGCCGATGCTTCTACCTTATACAGCGCCTTAATGTCCATTTTGGCATCAAAAGGATCGCCAGACCAAGTCACTCGGCTTCCAGAAGCGAGATTGAATTTTCTACTAACAAGATTGTAAAGGTTTAATTCATAGTGGCCATCTTTAACTTCATACACTCCAGCTAAGGTCATATTTCCGTTAGGGTTCATTTTGAAATCGAAATCGCCTTCACCGGCTACCTTAAAATTATCACCAGTTTCTTCGTTAATAATCAAGGATATGGCAGCATCTTTTTTTATTTTTAAACTTGCTGCAATATCAAAGCCTGTAATGGTACTTGTTTTTTCTTCAGACCTTGTTAAAATAGCATCTGGGTTTTCTCGGTTAACAAAAAGCACCACACCATCGCGTTCTTCAATATTTACAGCGGCCGAAGGCAGTACGTAAGTAATATCGGTATCAGAACCAACGGTAAGTGTCATGTTAACTTTAGGGATTTGCATATCGCCCGTAATTTTAGCATCGGCATCAAAACGGGCTTTACCGTATAAGAAATCATTATCTTCTTTTTCGGCATTTAGGAACTGAAAATTATCGGCTTTTGCACGTAAATCGAATGTAGGATTGATAAAAGACTTGGTGCCTATGTTGCCTGACAATGTAAAGCTGTTTTTGTTTTCGTCCTGAATGGTGAACCGATCCATAGATACCCCGTCGTTGTTTACATTAAGGGTTTCATTGGGCAATAAAAATCCAGCATTAAACATGGCAAGCTTAAAACCGGCCTTTTTAAAGTTGAGTTTCCCTTCATATTTTGGTTTAGAAGTGGTACCGCTCAATTTAAAATTTCCAGTAAAATAGCCCTCGGTTTCTGTGATTTCATTTCGAGAAAAACCTTTTAAAGCTGTTATGTTAAACTTGTTTATATCGAGTTCTAAATCCAGTTCTGCCCCCGTTTCCTTTGCTAAGTATTCCCCTTTAAGATCTAAATTAATCTCGCCGCCCTCCATATCTGCATGAAAACCATAACTGTTGCCACCTAAAGATTTGGCGTCTAAATGGAGTGTGCCCATAGAAACATCCATAAAACTCAGTTGGGCGATATCTAAATCGGCTACAATACCAGTATTGGTAAAGGGATCCTCAATAATAAAATTGCCATTTAGGTTTCCAGTAGCTAATTTTTTATCTGGATTTAAGTAGTTTAAAAATTCACTTAATTTGAAATTCTTAAAATTTATAGCGATATGGTCTTTAGTTTTAGAAGGATGTTTATCTGTGGCTCCAAAGGATTGATTGCCTTTTGTAAACTTAAAGTCGTTTAGTATCCATTTCTTTTCATCTAAAAGGATTTCGTTATTTTCAGGAGTATTCCATGGTTGTTTATTGAAAATTAGCCCTTCGGGCAAGACATGAAAACGCAGCTGATTGCCTTCACTTGTTATCTCACTCATCATTTGGATAAGTTTTTCCTTTTTATGATATGCGATAAAGTCGACAGCCATTTTAGTATTCGACTGTGAGCCTTTAAGTACTGTTTTTTGTATGTTGATGGTACCCGCTTTGATGTTTAGAAAACCAAGATCAAAACTGAATTTTTCTTTATCGGTATCCATGGCGAAAGCGAAACTATCCAATTCAAAACCGCTGTAATTGATATGGGGAGCAGTAACATTGGCTTTTAATTGTCGTGCTTTTTCATCAAAATCGACAGCCATTTTAACCGTATCCATGTCTTTTAAGTTTACCAAAAAAACATCTTTTAAAACAGGGGCTTGACTCATATGGCCACGCAATTTTAAATTAACACGAGATGCGATGCTGTCTGGAATTTTTATATCCTGATAAAAATAACTGTTTATATGGCGTTGCAATGCACTGCTAAAGGCTTGTGGATTGGTATTTGATTGTAAATCCAAGTTGAGCAACTTGTTGTTGAACGTTACAGAAGTGGTGTCTGTTCTTACATGGGCTACGGTATTGATATCGCCCATTAAGTAGGTTTTATTATCGTATACAACCACACCTTCGTCTACTAAGGCTGCAACGTCATAACCGGTTGCATGACCCTTAAAATCGGCATAAATCTTCATGCCTGTTTTAATAGGCCGTTGTAAGACCCCCAAAGCTTGTAGGTCGGCACCTGTAATATCCCATTTTATACTTGCTTTTGGAGCTACAGAATCCAGTACTACAAAAGCATAAAAATCTGTATTAAGGTTTTTGTCTTTATAATTGGAGGTTATTTTACCTCGCCCGTTTTTAATATCGCCTTTAATTTGCAATCCTTGAACACTATAGTTATTTAATCTCAAGTTTGAAACATTGGCTTCCAGTTTGGCATCCAAGTTATTTATAGTCTTGCCTTTACCGCTGGCTTTTACTGTTAAATGGAGTGCGCCAATTTTTGGGTTTTGTAGCAATTCGTTCAACTTATAATCTTCTATAGAAAGATCGGCATCAAACGCCAAGATGTTGTCATTTTTTAAATGCCCTTTAATTTTTGCAAGGCCTTGAGAGGTTGTCAAGGTCGCGTCTGTATATAGATTGTTTAATTTTCCTTTAAGATATCCTGCTAATGTAACGTCGTTTGGGAACCGTAAACCGGTTTCTTTCTCATTAACAAATGTTACAATGTCCGAACGTTTTGTTACCAAAGAAAATTTCGGAATATTGAGTTGAAGATTGTCAGCATCCGTAATGTTTTTAACATGGCCCTGTGCCGAAAAGTGTGTCGTGTTGCCCCAATGTGCCTTCATACTTGATATTGCGATATCAGAAAGATATCCAGTTGCTTTTATATGGCCTGTAATGGGTTTTGTACTTAAAGATTTAAAAATCTCATTCTTTTTTAAATGGGGTTGAAACAGAAAAAGATCGTTTAACGCGACTTGAAACTTAGAGAGGTTTAAATTTACTTTAGATGTTTCTGGAGTTTGTATGAAATTGGATAAAGTAGGATAATCCAATTGTAGATTCCCTTCTAAAATATGGTTATTAACTGCAGTTTTTAGATTGTTTATTTTTAAAGCGGCGTCTGTTGCCTGTAAACCAAAGCGTAGTGTTTTTAACTCTAAACCTGAAATCTCTTTAACGGATCCTTTTTTAATTTGGACTTCTGCTTTTCTATCTTTTAGGAGAACATGATTTCCTAAAATATTAAAATTTGTCCACACCATGGCTTTAGGATTGAAATGTCCTGTTTCTGCTTTTTGATGGTCTACAAAATAACTAAAGGTGTTATTCTGAAAATCGATAGCTTTTACTACAATATTTAATTTAGGCCACTCAAAACCACCGCTTTCTTTTGGGCTAATATCTTCTGCATTCTTTTCTTTTGTATTATCCGTTGTTGCGGTATGCAGTATAATAGACGAGTTTTTAAGGTTTAATGCATTTAGTTCGAAGGTGTTGTTTGGTAAATCTATATTTGGAATTTCAGCATAAAAATCTTTAAAATCGACTTCTGCAGCAAGGCCATCATCAAGAGATTGGTAATCGGCATAAACCTGAGTAAGTTGAATTTTTTTTATACTTAAAAGAGGCTGTGTTGCAGGTTCTGGATTGGGGGCTTTTGGAACTGGTTTTTGAATGAACCTAATATTGGAGTTGTTCAGTTTTAATGAGGAGGCTTCGAAAGCCATGCGTTCCAAATCGGTTTTTTTAAAATCGGCATGTAGGCGCCCTATTTTAAACCGGCTGTCTATTCCTGCTACGGCATCATTAAAGACGATGTCTAGATTTTCGAAATGAAGATCTTTTAAAATAAGGTTTAAGGGGGCCGTAGTAGAATCTGTTTGCACTACAGTAGAGTCTTTAGAAGCAAAAGCATCTATTAAAAACTGAAAGTTATAACCGCTAATAGAATCCTTTCTTATAATATTGGCACGTAAGCCGTCCCAATCTAGGGCATCCACCCCAAGCCCTTTACCTCTAAGCATGGCAAAAATAGGAATATTGGCTTCAAGGGATTTGGAGTATAGCAGGGTGTCGCCTTTTGTGTCTTCAAGATATAATCCATCAAGTTTAATGTCGCCATCAAAAGTGATAAAGAGTTTTTTAAGTGTGATGGTTGTGTTTGTTTTGTTCGAAACAAAAGATACGGCCTTGTTAATAATAATATTTTGTCCCCAAGGACTTCTAATAAATAGGACTACCAAAAACAAAAATACGAGGATCCCTAAAATAATTTTTCCAATTATTTTAAGAGCCTTATGGGTTTTGTTTTTTGGAACATTCTCTTTATTAGGGCTATTAATCACGGTGTTATATGTATAGGGAATACAAATTTATGCTATTATAGGAAGATTATACTAACGGCATTCATTTTATTAGTAGCTCATTCAATAAGGGGGGGCATAAGCATTAAAAAAAAAAATTAAATAAAAACAAATGGGAACAATTGGGTTTTTAATCTGTTAATGCTTAAAGGTTTTAAGCTCAAAATGATCACCATCAAAAACGCCATAAGTAAAATATTGGATCCAATCTCCCAAATTGATGTATTTGGATGATTCGTTTAAAGGGATTGTCATGGGTAAATGGCGATGTCCAAAAACAAAGAAATCACAGTGTTTGTCTTCAAGTTTCTTTTTCGAGTATAATACGAGCCATTCGTTATCATCTCCTAAAAACTTCGCATCATCGTCGCCAGAGATAAGTTTGTTTTTTATAGATAGATATTGCGCAATACTAACGCCTATATCTGGATGCAGCCAACGAAAAAGCCATTTAAAAAAAGGATTGGTAAATACTTTTTTCATGCGTTTGTAACCTTTGTCGCCAGGACCTAGGCCATCGCCATGACCAATTAGGAAAACTTTATCGTTAAAAATAAATTCTTTGGGCTTGTGAAAAACGGGAATGTTGAGTTCTTCTTCAAAATAACCATCCATCCAAAGGTCATGATTTCCAACAAAAAAATAAATAGGAATTCCAGAGTCTGAGATTTCTGCTAATTTACCAAGCGTTCTGGTAAAGCCTTTTGGTACTACGGTTTTAAACTCCATCCAGAAATCGAATAAATCGCCTAAAATAAAAATAGCGGCAGCATCTTCCTTCACCTCATCTAGCCAGGCCACAAACTTTTTTTCACGTGGGCGGGATGCCTCAAGGGTCGGGGCTCCTAAATGGTGGTCGGAAGCGAAATATATTTTTTTTCCTTTGGGAATTTGCATGGTGTAAATATAGTGCTTTGGATGTAAGCGGGGAAATGGGAAATTGATTTTATCAAAATAGGTTTGTAATAGGTAGGAATGGGATAGTTAAAGTTTAGAAAACCTCCTGTTTTGCCTCTCTTATCCATAAAAGCAGACAAGTAAAATGGGGGCGCGTTTAAATGCATTAAGATTATAAGGGATTCGGGTAATGACATTTGGTGATTTTGCTTTATTTCACAAAAAAAAGTATCAAAACTATAAACCTAAAAAAATAATCTTGTGAGCCATTCAAAGCTAGATATTTCTGGACGCTATTTAATAAAAGCATTTCTTATTGTGGGCGGTTTTCTGGCCCTTTTATACTTTGGCGCATCCCTTTTAATGCCTTTGTTGGTCGCTGCGATTATGGCTATTATACTTGATAAGCCCACACAGAAATTAAATAAAAAAGGTTTGCCAAATTGGTTGTCCATGACCTTGTCTGTAACGATCATGGTTGTTATTGTTCTAGCCTTATCATGGCTTATAAGTTCTCAGGTAAATGCTATTGCAGACGATTGGCCAACCATTAAGGAGAAAGCGGGAGAAAAGGTGGGAGGCGTTTCTGAATGGTCGAAAGAACAGCTTAAATTTGATTTGAAATCGTATATAAACGATAATCAAAGCCTTATTAAGAAAGCGCAAAGTATGGTAAGTGTTTTTCTTTCTTCTGTGCTCAATTTGTTGTCGCAATCGCTTTTAATCTTTGTTTATATCATTTTATTTATGATGCAGAAACAGATGTTTATCAAGTTTTTCAAAAAAATCTCATCGGACCCAAAAGTCATGGCCCTTGTTTTAAGTGAGTCTTCAAAAATAGTGAGCAATTATCTTATAGGAAAAGGGAAAATCATGGTATTTCTATTCGTTATTTATTATTTAGGTTTTATCCTGGGGTCTGTACCGTATGCTTTGTTTTTGGCTGTTTTTGCGGCACTGTTTTCAATAGTTCCTTATGTGGGTAATATTATTGGGGGCGGCGTAGCGGTACTATTATCTTTTCTGTATGCTGGCGCTACACCGGCGTTAATTGTTATTGGAGTGATTTCTTTGGCGCAATTAGTGGAGAATTACATTTTAACCCCTTGGATTATTGGCGACGAGATTAACCTAAATCCATTTATAACCGTGTTTGGCATTGTTCTTTTTTCGGTTCTTTGGGGCATGGTAGGCGCTATTATTTCCTTACCCCTTATCGGCGTAATGAAAGTGGTTTTTGAGCATGTTAAGGGCATGGAAGGCTATGCTTATTTATTAAAAAAGCATAACGATTAACACCGTTGGGATTTAAAGGAGTATTGATATACCCCTTAGGTATTGTCAGAAGCAAACCATTGGGCAAAAGAACTGTCGGTTTCTTGAAGTTTTAGAGAGTGCAATTGAATGTTTTCTGGAAGCCTTGCTTTTATTTTCTTAGCAAAATCGAGAACCATCATTTCACTTGTTGGTTGATAGTCTACAAGTAATACGTTATGGCCTCTTTTTTCAAGCTCGTTGGCAAGCTCTACGTGTGGGGTGTTTTTGTTAAAGACAGTAGCATGGTCAAAAACCATTACCACTTCTTCTTTAACAATTTTTTTTAAATCGCCAAAATCAATTACCATTCCATATTTTACATTGGCTTGATCTGTAATAGGGTTGCCAATTACCGTTACCGAAAGCTTATAGCTATGGCCGTGCACGTTTTTACATTTGCCATCATAACCATAAAGCGCATGACCAGCTTCAAAAGAAAATTTTTTTGTAATACGTATATTATTCATTTAGAGTACAAATTTTAAAACACAAAGATATTCATTTTGTAAATGTAATGGCTTTTTAGATTACATTTACGCGCTTTTGTTCATGATACACTTGAGCGTTAATAGGTTATATTGCTATGAGCCATCTTTTTGAAGCTATTGATTTTGTTGAAAATGAGGTTTACGAACAGATGATTTCTGATATCGGAAGACAAAAATTTAGTATTATCGATAATTTTTTTACTTCGGAAGAAGTGGAGCAGTTAAGGCGTTCATTATTGCAAAAGCATGAAGACGATGCTTTTAAAAAGGCGGCTATTGGTAATCGGCTGAACGAAACCATTGTAAAGGCGATAAGAGGCGATGTGATTTTGTGGATAGATGAACGTAAGGCCGATGTAGATGAAAAGCTCTTTTTTGTAAAAATTAACGATTTGGTGCGCTATTTAAACAGAACCTGTTTTTTGGGTATTTTAAATAAAGAATTTCATTATGCTCTATATCCAGAAGGCACATTTTACAAACGCCATGTGGATACGTTCCAGAACGATGATAGGCGGAAATTATCTTTTGTTTGTTATTTAAACGAAGCGGGTTGGTTGCCAGAAAACGGAGGCGAACTGGTGCTGTATTTAAATGAGAGTGGCAAAGCAGTGGAAAAAGTGATTTATCCACTTCCTGGTCGTGTGGTGGTATTCGAAAGTCAGGTTATCGAACACGAGGTTATGCCAGTGCGCAAGGCGCGCTTAAGTATTACAGGCTGGTTAAAAACACGGTAATTAGCGTTTTTTTATTCTGTTTATGATATAAACAATTATTAAGATTAGGGCAAGTAAAAGGAAAAGACCGTTTCCACTTAAAAAAGACATGATATCCATATTCAAAGTTTTTATTATTTTTTGTTTTGGTTATACCTGTAAATTAAATAAGCCAAAAGTACTAACAGTACAAAAGGCAACATTGATCCTATAAAAACACCTATTTCGTAGGCTTTATCAGGGGCGTTTTGTGTTTTTTCTTCAATCGTATTTTGTTGTAGAAAAACCAAGAGTGCTGTCATGATGTTTTTTATTTAATTTGAAATAGCGAACCAAAGTTACTTGTTTTCTGAGAGTGGCATAAACATTTTTCTGAATTTCACAATTAATGGAACACCACGGGCTAATATCCAAAATGTTAGGGCGATAAAAATACCATGTAATTGATAGCCTAAATAATCCAGAAAAAATAAAATGGGAACAAAAACGGCTCCCGTTGCGAATAATAGGACATTTCTTAAAAACTTCATTTCGCCCAAACCTTTAAACATGCCATCGAAGATGAAGGCTAAAGCACAAAAGGGCTGCATGGCTAGAATCATCCAAAAGGAGCTATAAAATAAAGACAGGACTTCGGGGTCTTTAGAAAAAACGCGTCCTATAGGATAGTAAAAAACAGCACCTACAATGGCAAGTCCAATGCCTATAAAAATACCGTAAGTAATTAAGGTGTTACTCAGCTTAATTAAAACATGGTTTGCTTTGGCCCCAAGTAACTTTCCCGATAAAATATTGCCAGCACTAGCATAACCATCCACAAAAAAGGCAGCAAAAAACCATAAATTAATACAAATGGTATAAGCAGCAATATGCGCTGCACCATAACCAGTAGCAAAGCGGGTTGCGAAATAAAGGGTTACGTTAAGGGCTAAGGTGCGCACAAATAAATTCAGAATCATGAAAATAAATTTTCGGATATCTTTATGGAACGGGAAGCTTGGCATTAGCGGAATATCGGTTTTTTTAAGCAAATAATAGGCCGATAGCAGTGCCATTAAGCATTGTGCTACCAAACTGGCATAGGCAGCACCTTTAATATGCATGGCTGGAATATAATTTTCGATACCAAATACCAGAACAAAATCTAACACCACATTCGTTAAAGCGCCAATTAAAGCTATAATCATAGGGTAATAAGTGTTTTGTAAGCCTCTAAAAACACCGAAAACAGCAATGGTAAATAGAGTAAAAGGAAACCCGAAAACTCGAATTTTATAATAGTCAACACTGTAGTCGAGTATCAAATTTGAGGCATTATAAAGTTTGAAAATATTGGAGGCGAATGGATAGGTGCCTATAATGATTAATATACTTAAACTTGTAATAATGAAAATCGCTTGCGCTGGTAAATTTTTAATGGCCTCTATTTTATTGGCGCCAACATATTGGGACACAATAGATGAAATGGCACTTCGGGTTTGCCCAAGTACCCAAATAAGCATGGATATAAAGGTGCCCACAATGCCCACAGCGGCCAGCGCTTCGGTAGCGTTAATATCAATATTTCCAACAATAGCTGTATCTGTAATAGATAATATAGGCTCTGAAATGCCTGCGATTAAAGCAGGTATTGCCAATTTATTGATGCGTTTTAAACTAATGCTTGTATTCATAAAGTATTAAATATCCACAAAAACAGGTGTTTGCTTTGCCTAGTGTTTAAAAGGCTTGCTTTTGCAGCGTACAAAACTACATAGATTTGAATGAATTTTAGCAAGACTGTTTAAATCTAAGTAAATCGTTACGGTTTTTTTAAGAAAATCAGAGAACTATTTAAAATTTAATAAAAACTATTCGCTTGATTTACAATAAATTATTCCCATTATGTTGCTCGAAATAGAATATATTTACACCATATGCGTTTTCCTTGTTGAGTTTTGCATTAAAAATATATACAATTGCATATATTTGCCATTCGAATTGTGTTTTAGAACATGGCACTAATTTGAGTTTAATGGGGATGTAGCTCAGTTGGCTAGAGCGCTTGACTGGCAGTCAAGAGGTCGTGGGTTCGAATCCCATCTTCTCCACTTTAATAATCAGGCACTTACAAGTTTTTTGTAGGTGCTTTTTTATTTTGCCTGCAACATACCGACAACATTTAGTAAATTTGGGTTATGAAAACCAAAGACGAAAATCCTCTAGCATTTTTTGAATACATCTTTATTGAAAATAATATTACAGCAGAATTAGAAGCACAATTAAAATACTACGATTTTCAGTCTCATAGCATTAATCTTCCCTATGTAATAAAATATGTTGAGTATGACGATTGGAATAACAGTATAAAAGGTGAAATAGAAATTCAAAAAATATTAATTCCTATTTTAAGAAGAGAATTTGAGAAAGCTAAAGAACACATGTATGCAGCTTTTCTTAGAAATGAACCTTCTTTTAATTTAAACTACCTTACATATCAGTTCAATACTATTCAAAGTTTGATTACAAACAATTTAAGCATAATTAACAAATACCCTTTTTTTCTGCTACCCTTAAAAGGTCTTGTTAAGTATATTAATGACCGATTATTAATTCCTGGTAGTGATAATTTTGTTTTGGATGAAAACAATATTGAATTTAGTATAGATGATTCCCTTAATACTTATGTGAAATCAAATGAACAAATAGTTCATTTGATATTTGATTATATGAATGGGAAAAACGAAAGAAAAGAAATCATATTATCTGAAGAAGATTTTAATAAACTGATAAGTTATACGCTACATTTAATACAAGAAGAAAGCGTCCCTGTAATTGATAAAAAACTAAACCCAAAGCTTTCTTCAAAAGATATAATTCGTTTTTCATATTGGGTACTACATAAGGAACTTTATAATACCTCAAAAATAAGAACTTATTTCTATGACTTTATAAAAGAGGTATTCGAGAATTTTAAGGATAATGATATAGCTTCAATTAAGAGTCAATTCGGTACTAAAAGCAGGATTTTTAATCATGCCTTTTTCCCAGAAATTACAAAAAAGTATCTTTCAAGGGACTAAATTTTATACATCTACAACCCATCTACAAAATTGAAGTCTTTCTACAGATTTTAAATTTCTTCTACAATCCATCTATTCAATTCTTTGTGCTTTTAATCAGATACCCAAATTGAATGAGCTCAAGGTGTCACAAAAATTAATATTATGAAAGGTATAATGAATGCCAATGAAAAAAATCTCCAAACAGTACAGATGATTGTACACAAGGAGATACTGAGTTTTAAAGAAGCACTAATTTATTTAGATGTAAGTGAATCCACTTTATACAAATTGACCGCAAATAAAGCTATTGAATTTACTAAGCCTAATGGCGGTAAAATTTATTTCAAGAAGTTAGAATTAGATAATTGGATGTTACAAAATGAATCAAAGAGTAAACGAGCTTCAGAAGAAGAAGTTTTTAATCATTTAAAAAGAAATGGTCATGGTAAGAAAACTAATTGATAAAAGTATTTATAACAGGCTGCCAGAACCATTACAAATCCTTACTGAACCTTTCGAGGGTAGAGAAAAGGATATTGTTCTGTTGTCCAGTTTAGGAGTCTTAAGTAACTGTTTCCCAAATGTTTTTGGTATTTATGATGGCGATACTATTTATCCTCATTTATATTTAATGATAATTGCGCCAGCAGCATCGGGTAAAGGGGTAATGAACCATTCTAGGTTATTGATAGAGAAAATTCATGATAAAATATTAAGTGAAAGTAGAACTCAATATTTAATTTGTGAAGAAAGTAAAAAGAACAAAAAAAAGGATAAGGATATAGAACCATGTCCAAATTTAGAAGTTAAAATTCTACCGGCTAACATTAGTAGTGCTGAAATGTATTCGTATTTAGGTTCAAGCAAACATGGTTTACTTATAATGGAATCAGAGGCTGATACCATGAGTAATATGCTTAAGAACGATTGGAGTAACTATTCGGATGTTCTTAGGAAGGCATTTCAGCATGAACCCGTATCCATAAGTAGAAAAATTGAAAAGGTTTTTGAGGACATAAAAGAACCTAAATTATCTATTGTGCTTAGTGGTACGCCTGACCAAGTCCAGCCTTTAGTTAAATCCAAAGAAAACGGGTTGTATTCAAGATTTATAGTTTACAATTTTGATGAAATTTCGGAGTTTAAAAATGTCTTTGATGTTAAGGCAAGAGATAATAAAACTATTTTTAAAGAGATGGGTAATAAAGTGTTTAATTTCTATAATGAATTGGAAAACCTTGGAAGTCCCGTAGAATTCTGTTTCACAGAAAACCAAACGAATAAGTTCTTTAGTAATTTAAGACCTATTAGTACAGATATTATTGAAAATCACACAGAATCTTTTATACCTAACTTAAGAAGGCATGGTTTAATTCTTTTTAGAATAGCAATGATATTAACTGTTCTAAGAAATAGGTCTAATATCAAAAAGGATGAAAAATTGATTTGTTCTAATACTGATTTTTTAATTGCATTAAACTTGATGAAAAGGTTATTAAGGCATAGTCAATTTACTTTTAATACAATGGAATCAGGAGGTTTGTCGTTGCAAGATGAAAATATTTTAGATGATTTAAATTCACCTTTTACTAGGCAAGATGCTATTAAGATAGGAGTAAAATACGACATACCTAAAAGGACTATAGATGATAAGTTAGTCCAATGGAAAACAAAAAAATACATTTTAAAGCACAGTAGGGGTAAATACAAGAAATGCTAATGTAAGTATGTAATTACTGCAACAACTGTAATAACTGCCTCTATACTGAGGCAGTTTATTTCAAAATTTAAAACAAAAAAAGATGATACGAGCAACAATTAAATTGATGCTTGATGGGAAGCCTATGGCTAATGGCAAGTATGCTGTTTACTTGAGAATTCTGAAAGATAGAAAGCAAAAGAAAATCAGTTTAGGACTATATTGTAATGTAGAGCATTTTGTGAATGAATCGTTTACAAAACACCATCCAAGCTATCAAACAGAAAATGAAGTTTTATTAAACCTAAAAGCAAGAGCATTAAAAATAATTAGAGAATTCAAACTCAATCAAACAGATTTCACATTAGAAGATTTTGAAGAAGCGTTTAGAGGGACTAAAAAGCAAGATGAAATATATGTAATTGGTTTCTTTAATGAAATTATAGATGAAATGACGAGGTCTGGAAGAATAAGTAATGGAAAAGCCTATCAAAGCACGAGAGATTCGATAATTAAATTTAGTGGAAAGAAGATTAAATTTAAGGAAATGACTACTACCTTTTTAGAGAAATATGAAGTTTTTCTTAGAGAAAACGGAAACCAAAATGGTGGAATAGTTTTTAAGATGAAAGAGCTTAAAGCGTTGTTTAACAAAGCCAGAAAAAGAGGGTTGATACCTAAAGAACCATATCCTTTTGAAAATTATCAGATTTCAAAGCTTAAATCGAACATATCTAAAAGAGCATTAACAATTGAAGAGTTTAAGAAGATTAGAGATGTTGATTTAAGCGATTACCCACATTTAGTAGAGGCACATAATTACTTTATGTTTTCAGTTTATGCTAGGGGTATGAATTTTAAAGATATGATGCATTTGAAATGGTCAGATATACAAAACAATAGAATTCATTATACTAGGGCGAAGACCAAAGGGAAATTTAATTTAGAAATCATCGATAATGCTCAAGAGATTATTAATTATTATAGGGGTCAAAAAAGACCAACAAATTATGTGTTTCCCATTCTGTTACATGAAAATTTAACTCCGATGCAGATACATTATAGAAAGCAAAAAGTATTAAGAGCGTACAATCTTCGACTTAAGGAAATAGCTAAATTAGTTGGTGTGGAAACAAGGCTGACGTCTTATGTGGCTAGACATAGTTTTGCTACCATTCTGAAAATGAGCGGAACACCAATTGAAAAGATTTCTGAAATGATGGGTCATGCAGATGTAAGCATAACCATGAGTTACTTAAAAGAATTTTCAAATGAAGATCTAGACTCGGAAAACAGAAAGTTTATGGACTTATAACTTTAAACAAAACATTCATTTTATAACAGGTTAATTTCGGAAGGGATTAGCCTGTTTTCATTTAAATATTAATCATTAAATAATTTTATTATGGAATTAAGAAAATCCGAAAGAAAACAAGCAAAAATTAAAATGGCTCTTCAAGGAAGTAGTGGCTGTGGGAAGAGTTTAAGCGCTCTTTTACTTGCTAAAGGACTAACTAATGACCAGCTGGATAAAGTGGCTGTTGTTGATACAGAAAACGGTTCAGCGGACCTTTATGCTCATGTAGGTAACTACAATGTATTACCATTACAACCACCTTATACACCAGAGAAATTCATTGAAGCAATAGAGGTTTGTGAAAAAGCAGGAATGGAAGTGATAATTTTGGATTCCATCTCTCAAGTATGGGATGAATTGATAGACTATCATTCAAAACTACCTGGCAATTCTTTTACAAACTGGAACAAGGTAACTCCACGACAAAAAGCTTTTATTAATAAGATTTTACAATGTAATGCTCATGTTATAGCAACCATGAGGACAAAACAAGAATATGTACTACAACAAAAAGATGGTAAATATGTTCCTGAAAAAGTAGGACTTAAAGCGGTACAAAGAGATGATGTTTCTTATGAGTTTACTATTGTATTTGATATAGATATTAAACACTTTGCTTTAGCGAGTAAAGACAGAACCAATTTGTTTTCTGGTAAGCCAGAATTTATGATAAATACTTACACAGGAAAACGCATATTAGAATGGTGTACTTCCCCTATAAAAGAAGAAGATGTAAAACAGAAAATAGAAGACTGTTTATCTGTTAGTCAGTTAATGGAACTGTATAAACAACATCCTAGTTTTCAGTTGCCATTAAAAGCTTTGTTTCAAGCTAAAAAAGATTTGTTAGAAAAGTTAGTTAACCCACAAAATTTTAGTCAAAATGGAAATAGTATCAGTAACAGAGCTTAACAAGCAACGTCATGGAGTATTTAATTTGCTTGAAGGTCAGTCACAAACTGTACATCATTTGCAAATACCTTCAGAAAATAAAATATATCCACAAAATCCATTTATGGAGGCTAACACAAAAGAGGTTAGCCTTTCTACTTTAAAGCATGATTGCATCATTCCTGTTTTTTCAAAAGATAACGAAAAAACATTAGCACATCAGGAGTTTATAGAGATAGCTCAAGATTGTGTTGGTAAGGTGTTTTCGCATCATACAGTTGAAGTGCCAGAAGTAAGGGTTTCTCATCAAATTAAGGGCAGAACTGCTGATGCAATTTATAAGCCCGTAAAGGAACTTTTAGACCACGAGAAAACCCAGTATTTTGAAAGGATGGCTTTTATCATTAGAATTCCATCTATAACAGAAAACATTAATGGAAATGATGTTGCTTTAACAGTAGGTGGAGTGCGAGCATACAACCAAGAAAACCTATATAACAAAAAAACTTATGAGAAGTTTAAGTTTTTTGTAGGTTTTCAAAATATGGTGTGCTGTAATTTATGTATTTCTACAGATGGATATCAAGATGAAATGCGAGTTGGGAACTATTCTGAATTACAATCTAAAATCATGGATTTAATGGAGAACTATAATGCCCAATCACACTTACAGGAAATGAAGCAGTTATCTCAACAAAGTATCACTGAAAAACAATTTGCTCAACTTATAGGGAGGGCAAGATTATATAACTTTTTACCTAAAGAGGAAAAATCTCAGATTCCAGAATTAATGCTTAATGATGGGCAGATTTCTACAGTAGCTAAGGATTATTATTTGGATAATAGCTTTTGTAGAAACGAGAATGGAGACATCAATCTATGGAAAGTATATAATCTCTTCACAGGGGCTAATAAGAGCTCTTATATAGACTCTTTTCTATCAAGGAATGTCAATGCCTTTGATTTTACAAAGGGTTTGGCTAATGCTATCAATGATGACTCTAAACATCGTTGGTTTTTGAGTTGAGTGTATACACCCTGTTTAATTACGGGGTGTATTTTTTATTTAACAGTAAAATCAATAGGCTTACACAAGTGATTACCCAAACCAAAAGGGACTAACTTTAAGTGCTGTAGTCTGCCTATAATGACAGCAGGATGAGTTTTAAATTTGTTAGCGTAAGTAATTACATCGCTTACTGTTAATTTTTGATTGTTTATTATTTCTTGTTCTTCTGCTTTAGTTAAAAGAATGTTTGCAGAGAACTCATTTGCTTCATTCTCATAAACTTGATTTTCACCATCATATTCAATATTTTCTATTGATATATATTTTTTACCATGTAATAGAATGTGACCAATTTCATGGAAAAAAGTAAACCAGAAAATATCATTTCTTCTGTATCTGCCACTTAATTGTACTAAGGGAGTGTCTCCAAGCCACCTAGTAGAGCCATGTATAGGTGCTTTAGGTAAACAAGGCGTGTGTACAACCTTTAAACCGACACCTTTACATAGTTTTTTTATTTGGATAAAGAAATCAAGAGGTTGTATAGCCATTATTTTCTTTAGCTCTGGTAAAATTTTATTTAAGCTATTTTTATTAAATTCAGGAACTACTAATTCTTTAGCCTGTATTTCTCCTTGTCTTAGCCATGCTGCTATGGCTCCTGCATTTTCATTATTTCTTAAGGAGATTCGGAAATTAACTAAAAGTTTCTGATTGAAATAGAAGTCGTGATAACCTTTAGTGTTAGAAACTTCAAAATAATCATATAAATTTATAACCTTAACTTCTTTTTTTAATGTTGGTTCAACCCAACCTAGTGATGCCATTTTTGCGTAAGGGAATTGTTTAGACCATTCTATTCCTTCATCAATAGTTTTTTGATACTCTATTCGTGCAGAGTATTCATCATAGTTTTTTTGTCGGTTAATCCAAAAGTGTGCTGGGATTTTTAAAACTTGTTCAAATAGAATAGCCATTTCAGGAGTAATACTACTCTTTCCATTCAAGACATCTGAAATTGTTTTTTCAGGCTTACCTGTTCTAACTGCAAACTCTTTCGCTCCCATTTCTTTTTCAGATAATATTTCAGATAAAGTAGTTCCTGGGTGTGAGACAGATTGCGGATAATATTGGTTTATTGTTGCCATTTGTGTGTGTTTTTAGTGATAATCTTCAATTTCAATTAACTCAACTCCCTTTATCTCTATCCAGAGATATTGACCATTTTCATTTTCAGGAATAGGATCTTCAAGAGGTTCAAAAATTAATCTGTAAGGGTGGACTAAATTACATGCCCACTGCCCCTTTCTATTTCCAATTAATTCATGATACTTTCCGGGTAAATATCTAACATCTTCTAGATTTTTGGCTGCTGTTAAGTCATCAAGTCTTTGCTTAAACAGTTGTGCTTCTCGTTTTCCTAATTTTCTTTCTGCTAAACTATCATTGTTAGCATACTTCTTCAAGTTGTTATTACCAAACGTAATCTTCATGCAAATATAATATTTTTGTTAACAGAAAGTGTTAATTAAAATTTAATTTTTGTTGATAAGTCAAATATTTAATTTTGGAATTGTTTTCTATACTGTTTTTAAATGGGTTAATATGACATTATTTATAACATTTTCTAACCGAAACAAGAATTCATTTTCTTTTTCATTAATATCAGAGATACTCATTTCTTCATTAACTAAAATACCATCTACAATAAATTTAGTATCTATGTTTGGATTACCAAATAACCTATCAGAATGAGTAGTATCTACATTAATTTGATTAGATAGGGGGTAAATTAAACCACCTGCAATAACATCAGGTTGGTAATACTGAATATAAGAATGAATTTGATAGAAATCACTTCTATCTACATCTGAATAATTACTCAGGTTTTTATGAAGCCTCATTTTTTTAAACTTGGCATCAAAGACTACTATTTGATTGGTTTTTTTATGTTTCATTACTAAATCGGGAAACATTTTACGTTTATAAAACATTTTTTTGTAGACATTCAACTCCTCTTGACCAGTTATATACCAATCCTTAAAATAACGACTTAATAGCTTTTCTAGGTAAACCTCAAATAGTTGAGATATGTCGAATAGATAACCATTTGTGGATAGTTTATTGTCGATTTTAGATACTAGTAAGTTTTGTTCTTTCAGTATGATTTCAGCATAACCTATTGTTTTTTTAAAGTTAGAATACATAGGATTTTGCAATACTACATGATGTTTTGCTTTTTCTATTATAGCAGCTTGAGGAAAGACACCTGAATAATTTTGTTTAAGTAACTGATAGACACCTAATATTTTTTTATGTATTTCTTTGCCAAACTTCTTTTCAAGTGCCTTACAGGCTAGGTATAATACATCTATAATATCTTGAACATAAATTTGTTCCCTATAGATTGAGGTTAACTTTCCTGTAAACGGAATATCTTGTTTTAAATATGCGTTTAAATCAATTTTACCACGAACCTTATTACTTCTTTGTGTAATAGATTGATAGACTTTAGGTAAGCCTAGAACTGCTGATTTCTCTAATGATTGGATAAACAGAAAGGCTATAATGTTTTGAAACTCATTAGTTTCTTCTGTCTTATCAGCTTTAGTCGATTGGTTATCAATGTAGATTTCGTTAACAAAGTTCAACATTCGTTTTAAAAAAGTATCTCCGTAGGGTGTTACTATATTAAACTGAACGTCTTTATGGTAAATTGTTCCTGCAAATAAACCTGTTTGAATAATATATTTTTTCTCTTCGGTATTACTCTCTTTTGCGTATAATTTTAGTATGAGTTGTTCTTCATCTTCAAGTTTGTTCTTCTGTTCCTTAAATCCAAAGATTTTGATTTGTTGAAGGCTTTCCTTTTTACTTGTAAAATGATAAGTTGAAGAGAAAATATGTTGCTTGATATAATCTGTGTCCTTTTTAATTTTTGCACCAAACTCTTCCTTTAATTGGCTTTCAACTAATGGTTTTTCTTCATAAAAATTATGATTTGTTGGTACATTTATTTTCATCTATTATTTACTAATAGGATTTATAAAAACAGTTAAAGCTTCTTCTAATTTATTTTCAAGTTGACTTTCAGCAAACATAGACCTTAAGTATTCTTTAAGTGTAGGTTTTAAATGTAAATTGAATAACACTTTTAAATTTTTAGAAGAGATAGTTCTACTACTAGCAATATCTGTAATCTTCATAAAAAATGAATGACCGAATTCATAAGATTTCCCCATACCTAATTCTTCACTTATAAAATCATTGAGGTTTTTACATGATTTGGAATATTTTTCAATGTTATGAAAATCATCCCCGTTTCTAAATTTCACATCATTTTCAATTACCTCATAATCGCAATCCTTTCTTATCCATTTAAAACGTCTTCTTAAGGCTAAATCAAAGGCATCTATACTTTTATCTACATCATTCATCATGCCTATAAAAAACACGTTTTTAGGCACTCCAAAATAAGCATTGTTCTCAACTAGATGATAGGCTAAGCTTTCATTTTCTGAATTCTCTTTAATCATATCTTCAATTAAAGCTGAATATTGTGTTTTTATAAGATTTTCATCATTAATACCATCATGTCTATAATCTTTCTCAATACACAAAAGGGTTTCACCGAAGACCGAAGATAAGTTTGCTCTATTAATTTCGTCTACAACAAAATAATAGTCCTTATCAAGATTGTCCTTTGCTCTTTTGCAAAAGCGTTTAAAGATGCCATCAACTAATTCAAATTTAATGTTTCCATTATCTGTAACACCTTTAGGTTTGATACCTTCAATAAAATCTTCATAGGTAAATGATGGGTGGAACTGAACAAATTCATATTTACTTCTATCTCCTTGACATAAGAAGTCCAAACTTTTTTTTATTGCATGAGTTTTACCTGTACCAGGAGGACCATATAATATTACATTTGGTGAATTTTCGTCGGCATAACTTTTGTAATTACAAAACTGCCACAAAAAGCGTGATGCTAAAACACCTATTACCCTATCAGTGTCATTTAAACCAAGTATCTTTTTTGTAACTAATTTAATGGCATGATTTTTTCCAAAATTAGTAACTTCATCACCTTCAATAAACATGTCATAAAGTGTATCTATCCAATCATCAGAATAGATATAAACAAAAGAATTTACTTCATCTAAAACAGCCATTTTTCTTAAAATTTGTTTAGCTGCATATCCGCAGTTGTCCACCAATGTGATCTTCTCTATTATATATTTGGAATTAACAATACTTGTAATTAATGGTTTTATACTATTATTAAATTCTATTTCAGCTTCTTCTCTCGAAGCATTGGGATTACTTTTACCAATAGTATAAGTATCGTCATCATTTAGTTTTACGCCAAAATTTATGGCATTCCCAGGTTTGGATGAACCAAAAATATATTTAGTGGTACGCTCCAAAAAATTACATAAATAGCCACCAGGCATGGTTGCAGATTCATTATATAATCTATTGGTGTAATCATCAATTGTGAAGCTACCATCAACAATCTTTAACTTGTATTGATTCCAACTTTTTAATAAGATATCAATATCCTTATTGATTGTACTAATTTGTTCTACTGAATACGATTCTTTAAACTTAAGCCACAAGTTTATAATATCTCGTTGTCTTTCCAAAGTTGGTTTTATATGTTCCATAAGATTATCATTCTTTGCTTGTATGTGCCATTGTTTAATAAAGTAATTGGTTGCATTATTTCCTTGGCATAATGTTAATGTGCCTGGAGCTTGGATATGTTTGCTTTCATATTTTTTTAAGCTTCTTTCAAGAAGATTACTATCTCTAGATTCATCAAAAATTGCTATCAGTTCTACCTTTCTTCTTAAAGTGAACCAATCAAAATTATAATCTGCTGTTTTATCTATATATGCATCGCCCAATATTTTCACTAAAGCAACAGGGGTTATAGTATCACGAACCATTACTATATCTCCAATCTCTATGTCATTTTTAAAAATACCCGGATCTGGAACTGGATTTCCATTTTTGTCATTCCAAGTCTCTCCTAAACCAATCGCTTCTTTGGTTTTAATAACCTCTATGAGTGTTTGAACAGATAACTTATCATCTGGTTGCATTTGAGTGTGCCAGTAGTTCATAGAAAATAGAGATTTATTTATTTTTATGCACAGGTTTGTAAAAAGGTATCATCCTTTTTAAGGACTTTTAAAAAAGCAATCTTCAAGAATTTTTTATCATCATAGTAATCATGTTCATAATCTTCGATAAGGTAATCTATAGTATTTATAAATGTCCAATCTGCTTTTAATTTGAGGAATTTTTTATGCCTACGCCTTATCTTGGTTAGAAAAGTTTTTGAAAAACCTTTGATTTGATTACTATACCTTTCTTCTATATCAAATAACCAATTCCAAGTTTCTATTTTCGGAGTGTTACCAATAAAAGTAATTTTAAAATTATTAAGTTCAATATCTAACCTCTCTTCATTCACTCCAAGAATGAAATCAGAATTTATTTCAATTGTATGTTCTTCTGTTGAGAAAGGGTAAAAAACTACTCTATTTTTTTCTATTGGGTCTTTGGCTTTTTTTCTATCAGAGTTACATTTATAGCATAAAGGAACCAAATTTTGGAAGTTAACACTTGCGAATGGATATTTTGACTTGGGCAAGTAGTGGTCGTAAGCCTCTCTGTACTTACTTTCAAAAGATTCAAAATCTATTAAGCCACAGCAAGGACAAGTAATGAAATCATTATGTTTTATTAACGCTTTGTAATAGTCCATTTTATCACCAGCAACTTTTCCTTTATCTAAAAGTGTTTCATAACACCATTTAAACAATGGTTTAATTTCGTCATTAACTACTTTAGGTAATTGATTAAGATAGATAGGAATACCTCCATTACATAAAACCTCGATAGAATTATTAGTTGTAAAAGCTTGTTTTGTTAAATTCTTTTGCTCTTCTGTAAGCCCTTTAAATAATATATAAATACGTTCAACTTCACTTTTAAGCGTCACCTCTTTTTTGACAGAGTAATTATAGATAACTTTAAATTCATCCTGAAGCTTGTCTTCACATAAATCATTACAAGCCTCACACCACACATTACAGACAAGGTGTTCTAAAAGTGTATTTAGTGTAAAAACATCATGTTGAATAGGGTCGTATAGTCTAAGCATTAATCTTTAGGATTTATACGGTTTAACTTGGTTAAAACAATGTCTTTTTCGATGGAAGAACCTAGTATTCTTAATTTATGCTTGGCTTGGTCAACATCCTTTTTAGTTTTTATTTCATCAAAAGTAATATCTAGTAATTCCTGCTTAGACCAGTCTCCAATAGATTGGTTATAATCAAACAGTTCATCTAGAATATCCTCTACAGAAGCGCCAAAGGTGTTAAACTCCAGCTCTTTTGCACTTTTTGCTTCTACCAATTCGGTTTCTTTATTTCTGTCAAAGAAAATAACATTGTTAGGCATGCAATCCGAAATTATAAAAGGCGAATGAGATGTAAGAATGACATCTTTTAATAAATGAACATTGAAATCACCGTTGGGTAAATTCTTCAATCTACCAGCATGAATACTATCGTTTAAAATTTTAATAAACTTAGCCCTCCAAGATGGATTAAAATGCGTTTCAGGTTCGTCTAAAAGCAAAAGGGTTCTACGGTCTTTTAGCATTAAACAAATACCTATAGTATGTAAAAATTGTTGTTCACCATCTGAAAACTCCCGTAACAATAATGCTTTAGGTTCTTTTTTACCTTTTATCTTTTTTAGAATTTTATAATCTAGAAAATGGAAAACGGTATCTATGGGGGCTGCACCAGGCAGTTTTCCCTTAGTGTAAAATCCTTTGGAGCTGTAAACTTCTTCCTTGATGCTTTCTGATACAATATTTGAGTTTAGCTCATACAACACTTGAAAGAAGCGAAAGAGTTCAAAGGAGGTGCTAAAATGCGTTTTAAAAGCTGTCTTTGTAGCTTCATCTGCATAAAAATCTAAAGAAATAATATTTGGAGGAAATTCTCTAGTAGTACCTCCATGACCTTGCAAAAAATTTGTTTCATAACAAGATGTAGAACAAAGTTTTAGTTTTTCAATTATCTGATAAATATGTTCAAGAATCGGATGTTTAATGGCATTGCTTTTTTCTTTTTTAAAGGAGAGAAAATGATTGGTTAATTTAATTGAAAAACTTTGTAATTTTAGGATTCCTAATTCCTTTTTTAAAGGTTTCAGTGTGTTTTTGTCTTCAAACAAAAGCGCTGCTAATAACACAGCTTGACTCATTCCTTCGTCTATATAAATTAAACTGGATTCAGGTTCGACAAATATTTCATTCTTTTTATAGTCTTCACAGTATTTATCGAAATTGATTAATCGATTTTTTATGAACGGTAGACTTAGTATTTCGTTTTCTCCTGAAGAATAAGCTACGACTAAATCAGGAAGGTACAACTTTGCCCCTTCATTATTTTCGGTTTGATTTAACGGCATAGTTAAATCAGGAACTTCGTCTGTTAATCTTGAATAAACAAAAATAGTTGGTGGCGTTTTTCGCTCTTTTATAATGACAATTTTTACTAAATTATTAGAAGTACTCGGATACTCATTTTTTTTACCAATTAAGTATTCTAAAGTGTAGGCATCTGGCGTACTGATGTGTCGTTTAAAGTGCTTATCAAAACTTTGAGGACGAAATTTTGATACACAAAACTCTAAATGATAAAAGATAGCAGCTAAGGCTTCTAACACATTCGATTTTCCGCTACCATTTAAACCTGCAAAACAAAAAGGTTGAAAGGTATCCATAGAATCTGTATTCTTATGGAAGTCTATTCGAAAGCCTTCGTGCAAACTTCTAAACTCGTCTTGTATGTGGAGTTTTAAAAGCTTCATGCTAGTTTCATTTTTACTGCTGAATTTTTTGTATCATACTCTTGTTCGATAGCTCCTTCTTTAAGCATCTGAAAAGCTACTTGTTTGGCTTGTTGGTATTGGGCTTGGGTTTCAAAATCTTGAGAGTCTAAGCGTTCTAATAAGCGACTAGCATAAACTGTAGCAATATCTCTAATGTCATTGTTTTCTTTATCTATATCTATAGCCGCTAATAACACATCTAACTCTGCATCTACATTGAAATTAAGTTGACCATTAAAGGCACGTTGTAACAAACTATCATACAAGTTTTCTAAATCATTTTTTGATTGGGTTAGGGTTTCTTTTTGTACTTGTATGTTAAGATAAATAGTTTCGAATTGGTTTTGGAGTGAGATTGGAGGTGTAATAATTGGAATTGATTTTATGTCAATTAAATGTAAATGTTTAACTGCAACTCCTTTCGTTCTTCTTTTGTATAAAAAAAGAACAGCTTCACTTTCTAAGAATGCTAATAAGAATGAATTATTTAATCTATCTCTTTTGTACTTAATTAGAGCCAAACTTTCAAAGACAGAAAATTTAAAATCTACATCAATAATTGCTGGCTGTCCTAGACTACCACTTTTAGTTAGTAAAATATCACCTTTTTCAACATTACATCTTTTATTTATAAATGTTGATTCTTCTTCGCTTACATACTTAATATCATCCCAATATATTTTATTTCCTTTGAGATTCTTAGCAGAAATAAAGGGAATACCTTCATTTAAATACTTTGGAGTTTTATGTGTACCATCTGTTATTTTAGTACATAAATCGATAAATTTATTTATTTCCCATCCCTTAGGATTCAAAACAGGGTCTCCAAACATATCCAAAAACTGTGCTCTTAATAGAACATCTAATAATGCAATACTTTTTTCTCTTTCTTGCACCAAAGCACTAGCTTTGTCTAGTAAGGTTACTATTTTGTTTTGGGTTGGTAGGTCTGGAACTTCTACTTCATATTTTTTTAGGTCATTAACCGAAACATTTTTTATAACAGCATCTTTTCCTTTATCTGAAATTCTTTCTATTACATTAGATATTTGATAGTAAACCCAATCAATATTTACATCCTCTTTTGGAGTTACTCTTACTATCCGCTGATTTAACAATGCTTTTTCACCAACCCATTTATAAGTTTTTATAGTGCCTGAAAGACTTACTAATATATCTCCTTCATTTACAAAATATTTAGGGTCATAATCTTCTTCCCAATCCCAGTATTTAAAATCGGTTGCATTAGGTTTCATATTATTTATCCTAATTATAGGAATTCCCTCTTCTTTAAACTTAGAAGCTTTCCATGCGTTTCCTGAATGGAAATCACATATTTCACCTAATTTCTGTATCATCTTATCAAGTCATTTAATTCTTGCATATCTGCTAAAATGCCTTGTTCCATTTCCATTAATTTGGCTAAAATCTCTTTTGGAGGGTCGTAACTTTGCTCTGTGTATTCATATTCTTTATAGCGATTATAACTAAGGTCTAAGTCGTTTTCTTGTATTTCATCTAAGGGTACAAAAAAGTGGTTTTTACGGTCTGAGTAATCAGCTGTTTTTCTAACGACATATTCGCTCTTCACTATAGGTAGTGGGTTTTCTTTGAGTTTTCTGCGGTTATCATCTAAACTATACCCATCATTTTCTAAAGCATAAAACCAAACTTTATCGGTATGCCAAGTTTTACTATCTTCTTCCACTTTGGTAAATACTAAAATAGCTGTTTTTACTCCTGTGTAAGGTTTGAAGGCACCTGCTGGCAAGGAAATAACTGCTTCTAGTTGGTTATCCTTTAACAGTATTTCTCTAGTAGCTTTTTGGGCTTTAGAACCACCAAACAAAACACCTTCAGGAATTATAACAGCTCCTTTACCACCTGAGCGTAGCATTTTAGAAATACGAGCTAGAAATAATAATTCGGTAGAACCCGTATCAATACCTAAATCAGGGTTTACATCTCCTTTGTCTAGCTTGCCTGTAAATGGCGGATTAGCTAATACAATATCATAATCACCTGTTTCATTATAGTTTTTACTCAAAGAGTCTTTATACTCAATATGTGGGTTGTCTATACCGTGCATCATAAGGTTCATCAGTCCCAAACGTACCATAGTGGTGTCTATATCAAAACCATAAAAGCTATCGTTTAATATTTTTTTGTTTTTATCATCTAATACAGAAGAAATAGTAGCTCTCTCAAAACCATCTTCATCTTCTTGTAATGAAGTGATTTAAACTTTTTTAAAAAAAAATGAGAAGGGTTGTGGATATTTGTGTTGCGAAACATAAATAACTAAATCACAACCCTATATGTACTCAGTAC
>NZ_JBHMFC010000029.1:0-27761 GCF_042427585.1 Mariniflexile ostreae
AAGTAATAAATTGGCAATAGATAAAAGTGAATCAGAGGACATAGAAATTTTTGCTCCAAAGTTCTTTCTTTTTTAGTTACTCCACAACTTTTTGCGTTGACCCAAAAGAGTCCCTGTAAAAGGACTCTTTTTGAGATTCTATAATGGTAGTTTTATTTACCAAACCGAATTTTTAAATTATAGTGGATTGTCCTAAATGTATATTGGTGAAATTTAAGTTGGTCTCTTCTGGATTACTTATAAAATCTTCAATAAAATCTCCTACTTTGCTCGTTGAAATATTATCATATTTAGTATTTAAATCGGGTGTTGTAATATGTAATTGTAACGATTTGTCAACGGCTCTTCTGGTTAATGCAGCTTCTTCATGTAAGTCGAAATGTTCTAACAGCATGGCAGCAGATAAAATGGCAGCAATAGGATTGGCAATCCCTTTATCCGTAGCTTTAAAATAGGCTCCGTGAATGGGTTCAAACATAGAATACTTATCACCTAGCGATGCAGACGCTAATAAACCTATCGAACCTACAATAACGCTGGCTTCTTCAGAAATGATATCACCAAACATATTTTCAATCAAAATGATATCGAACTGTTTTGGGTTAATAATAAGCTGCATGGCCGCTTGATCAACATATAAATAATTTACATCAACCTCAGGGTACTGTAAGGCCATTTCCATTACCACTTTACGCCAAAGCTTTGAGCTTGCTAGTACATTGGCTTTATCAACAAGGGTTAGCTTGTTCCTTCTCGATTTTGCAGCTTTAAAAGCGCTATGCGCTACACGTTCTATTTGGTTACGCGTATAAGTGCAGGTATCGGAAGCTGTGTTGCCATCGTTGCTCCATGTTTTTTCTCCAAAATAAATTCCACCCGTTAATTCTCTATAAAAACATAAATTAACGTCTTTAATCCATTTTTTTCGCAGAGGCGATTTGTTGGATAAGTCTTCGTAGGCTATTATAGGTCTTATGTTGGTGTGCAAATCTAACGCTTTACGCAGGCCTAAAAGACCTTGTTCGGGTCTTATCTTAGCATCTGGGTCTTTATCATATTGCGGGGAGCCAATAGCGCCAAATAACACGGTATCTGCTTTTTTACAAAGCTCTAAAGTTTCTTCAGGTAAAGCACTTCCTGTTTTTTTAATGGCAGCAGCGCCCACCAAACCGTATTCAAAAGTGAACACGTGATTGTATTCTGTAGCAATAGCCTTCAAGGTTTTTACAGCTTGAGCAATTACTTCAGGGCCAATGCCATCACCGGGTAAAACAGCAATATGTAGCTTCATTTTATTTGAAAACTTTTTTATAAAGATGAGTTTATTTCTTTGTAAACAGCACTTAATTCAATAATTTGATGGATATCATCATCTAGAACCTCTTTCTTTCTATCGGCATAATTTAAAAAATCAACATACACTTCGTCCAATTGAAGTTTGGTTAATTCATATCCTATAATTTTTGCCCTGTATGCCAATGCGGCTCTACCGCTTCTTGCAGTAAGGACGATAGCAGACTCTGTTACGCCTACATCTTTAGGGTCAATAATTTCATAGGTTTCACGATTTTTTATTACACCATCCTGATGGATCCCCGAACTATGAGCAAAGGCATTTGCACCCACAATCGCCTTATTTGGCTGTGTGTAAATCCCCATATTATCAGATACTAACTGGCTAATGCCGTATAGCATTGTGGTATTGATATTGGTGTCTAAATTTAAGTAAGGGTGTTGTTTTAAAATCATCACCACTTCTTCTAATGCCGTATTTCCTGCACGTTCACCAATGCCATTAATAGTACATTCTATTTGTCTGGCACCATTAATAACGCCTTCTATAGAGTTCGCAGTGGCTAAGCCTAAATCATTGTGGCAATGGCAAGATAAAACGGCTTTATGGATCCCCTTTACATTTTCTTTAAGATATTTTATTTTCGCACCATATTCACTTGGTAAGCAATATCCTGTGGTATCTGGAATGTTAAGAACGGTTGCACCAGCTTTAATTACGGCTTCGCAAATACGTGCTAAATACTCATTATCCGTTCTACCAGCATCTTCAGCATAAAACTCGACATCTTCTACAAAGGTTTTGGCATAAGCAACAGCCTTAACGGCACGTTCTAAAATTGCATCCTGAGTAGAGTTGAACTTAAACTTTATATGCGAATCGGAGGTTCCTATTCCTGTATGGATTCTTGGTTTTTTTGCATACCTAAGAGCTTCTGCAGCTACTTTTATATCATTTTCAACAGATCTTGTAAGGCCACATACCGAAGCATTTTTAACAATTTTAGAAATAGCTTCTACCGATTTAAAATCGCCTGGGCTGGAAACAGGAAACCCTGCTTCAATGATGTCCACACCTAAAAGATCGAGTTGTTCTGCAATGATTAGTTTCTGTTCTGTATTTAGCTTACAGCCAGGCACTTGCTCGCCATCTCGAAGGGTAGTGTCAAAAATTTGTACGATGTTATCAGACATTTATTAAAATATATTTTCTTATTGTGCTACGAATGTATAATTTGGTTTCCTAAATAGGGAATACATCGGTCTACTTTTACGATGCTTAACCCCTTTATATTGTGTATAAACATCTATAATTCAAATAGTTAAGTCTGTTATTCGTATTATGACAAAGGAGCAAAAAGATAACTTGTTTGTATTGGTGAAATCGTTATCCAAATCTGAAAAACGACAATTTAAACTTTATGTAGGCAGATTGGGGGTAAATGAGGATTCTAAATTTTTAATGCTTTTTAATATTCTGGATAAACTTTCGGTTTATGATGAAGCTGCAATCCTGAAAAAAGGGATTGTTAAAAAACAACAATTATCCAATCTTAAAGCGCATTTGTATAAACAAATTTTAATAAGTCTTAGGTTAAATCCTTCACATCAAAATATTAGAATTCAAATACGGGAGCAATTGGATTTTGCCACTATTTTATATCATAAAGGCCTGTATAAGCAAAGCTTGAAAATTCTTGATAAAGCAAAGAGCCTTGCTATTGTTAATGAAGAAAAAAATATTGCTTCAGAAATTGTGGAGCTTGAAAAGGTGATTGAATCTCAGTATATAACTAGAAGTTTGAGCAATCGTGCAGACGAACTGACAATACAGGCAAAGAATTTGAGCTTACAAAACGTGCTAACGAGTAAACTGTCCAATTTGTCCCTTCAACTTTATGGGCTTTTTTTAAAAACAGGCTATGTTAAAAACAAAAGAGAAACTAAGCGTATTAGAGAGTATTTTAATGATAGGCTACCCAAATATGATATCAATGCTTTAAATTTTAGAGAGAAATTATGGCTTTACAATGCTTACTTATGGTATAGTTTTTTAACTCAAGATTTTTTGTCCTGCTACAAATATGCGTCAAAGTGGGTGTCTCTTTTTTATGAAAATAAAGATATGATTGTGTTAAACCCTGTTTTCTTTTTACGAGGCAATCATTACTTATTGGAATCTTTATTTTATTTAAATCATCATGGAAGGTTTAAAGAAGCACTTCTGGATCTGGAAACTGTTACGAAAGAGTCTTGGTTTCCTATCGATGATAATATTGAAGGGTTAAGGTTTCTGTACGTTTATAATAATAAGTTCAATTTACATTTTATTGAAGGTCGTTTTCATGAAGGGTTACCTATGATTGATGAGGTTTTGGGAAAACTAAAAAAATATCAAGACCGGATTGATGAGCATCATGTTATGGTGTTTTATTATAAAATTGCCAGTATGTATTTTGGTGCAGGCGAAAATAAAAAGTGTATTCAATTTTTAGAAAAAATAATCAGTAATAAATCCTTGCAAATGCGCGAAGATCTTTTGTGTTTTTCGAGAGTACTAAATCTTGTGGCACATTATGAGGCAGGAATAGATTATAATTTAGAAGTGCTTATAAAAAGCACTTATAAGTTTTTAATCAAAATGGAAGACCTGTACGAGGTACAAAAAGAGATGATTAAGTTTTTAAGAGGTCTGGGCGATATATACCCACATGAAGTTAAAGCAGCCTTTATAAAACTTCATGAAAAATTAAAAGAATATGAAAAAGACCCATACCAAAGCCGAGCTTTCTTATATTTGGATATTATTTCGTGGCTAGAATCCAAAATAGAAAATAAGCCAATAGGACTTATAATTAGAGAGAAATTTGAAGAAAAATTTCAAAAAAAATAATTTTTATTTAAAATAATTTGGTTTTTAACTTTTTCTGACTGAATATTTGTATTCACAAAAAGTTCAATAACGTATTGAAATGTTATCAAGAAAGGTGGAGGGATTAGACCCTTTGAAGCCTTAGCAACCTCCCGAACACTCGGGGAAGGTGCTACATTCTACCCCGAAAGGATAGATAACCAAACAAAATTATTTTCTGTAGTTTTGTGAAATCTTTATAACATTTTTCTATTAAGTACGCTATTTATAGCATATTTTGGCTTTTAGTTCGCAAAGAAACTCAGGAAAGCTGTGCTTTTCTGTCTCCTTTGAAATTTTTATTCTAGCGAAAGCGGGAATCTTATTTATTAACTTAAAAAAAATAGAAAAATGAGCACATTTAAACTTGAAACAAACGCATTGCATGCGGGACATGATGTAAAAGCAAACGGAGGAACTAGAGCCGTACCCATTTATCAAACAACATCATATGTTTTTAACGATACAGATCACGCTGCAAATCTTTTTTCATTAAAAGAATTAGGATTTATATACACCCGTTTAAACAATCCTACCAATCAAATCCTACAAGACCGTTTAGCGGCTGTTGAAGGCGGTATTGGTGCTGTTGTTTTTGCTTCGGGTGGCGCTGCTATTTCAACAGGCTTGTTAACCTTGTTGAAATCGGGCGATCATATCGTAGCTTCTAGCAGTCTTTATGGGGGCACGTTTAACTTGTTAAATGTAACTTTACCAAGACTAGGAATTACCACAACATTTGTTGATGCCGATAACCCTGAGAGTTTTGCGGCAGCAGTTCAAGACAATACTAGAGCTTTCTTTGTGGAGTCTTTAGGGAATCCAAAATTAGATGTATTGGACTTGAAAGCGATTTCAGTTCATGCTAAAGCAGCAGGAGTTCCATTTATAGTGGATAATACTGTAGCCACTTCAGTATTGTTAAAACCTATTGAACATGGGGCAGATATTGTTATCCATTCTTTAACCAAATATATTGGCGGACAAGGAAACTCTTTAGGTGGCGCCATAATTGATGCTGGAACATTTGATTGGACTAATGGAAAATTTCCAGAATTTACAGAGCCTTCTGCCGGTTATCATGGTTTGGTGTACAGCGAGGCTTTAGGGGCCGCGGCCTATACCTTTAAGTTAGTTCTGGAAGGTTTAAGAGATTTTGGAGGAGCGTTAAGTCCGTTTAATGCATTTCAAATTATTCAAGGTTTAGAAACATTACCAGTTAGAATAAAACAGCATAGTGCAAATGCTTTAGAGTTAGCCAAATGGTTAGAAGCACAGGATGAAGTGGAATGGGTGAATTATCCAGGATTAGAAAGCAGTAAATATAAAGCTTTAGCTGATAAGTATTTACCTAAAGGACAAAGTGGATTGATTACTTTTGGGGCTAAAGGTGGATTTGATGCCGCAAAAACAATTTCAGATAATACGCAGTTGTTTTCATTGTTAGCAAATATTGGCGATACTAAATCGTTAATTATTCACCCAGCGAGTACAACGCATCAGCAATTAAACGAAGCGCAACAAGAAGCCGCAGGGGTTTCAAGCGATTTAATTAGGCTATCTGTAGGTCTTGAAGATATCGACGATTTAAAAGCAGACTTAAAAGCTGCGTTTAGCAAAATATAATTTATACATTTTAGGCCTACATGGCATCAAAAGCTGTGTAGGCCTTTTAAAAGATTTTTATCATCATTGGAACATCCTATACATCATATTGTCATTAAAGACTTTACCACCGAAAGTAAAGCGCTTATTTCTGAAATAAAATTAAGTTATCAAACCTTTGGTAAGCCTTTAGGAACTGCCCCTATAGTATTGGTAAACCATGCTTTAACCGGTAATAGTAATGTTGCAGGTGAAGATGGTTGGTGGACAGACCTAGTTGGAAAAGAAAAAGTTATCGACACCAATATGTACACCATTTTGGCCTTTAATATTCCCGGTAATGGTTTTGATGGATTCGTGATTGAAAATTATAAAGATTTTATCGCTAGAGATATTGCCAAATTATTTTTAATCGGGTTAGAGAAATTAAGTATTAACAAGGTTTTTGCTTTGGTAGGAGGGTCTTTAGGTGGGGGTATCGCTTGGGAAATGGCCGTTTTAAGTCCCGAAATCACAGAGCATTTAATACCCGTGGCTACCGATTGGAAATCTACAGATTGGCTGATAGCCAATTGCCAGATTCAGGAAGCTTTTTTAATGAATTCTAAAAACCCTGTGCATGATGCTCGAATGCATGCCATGTTGTGCTATCGCACGCCAGAGTCGTTTAAAGAACGGTTTCAGCGTTCTAAAAACGATAATTCCGAGATTTTTAATGTTGAAAGCTGGTTATTGCACCATGGGAAAAAATTACAAGAACGGTTTCAGTTGTCGGCTTATAAGTTGATGAACCAACTTTTAAAAACCATTGATGTAACAAAAAATAGGGAAGGCGAATTTATTTTAGAGAACATAAAGGCAAATATTCATATCGTGGGTGTGGATTCTGATTTGTTTTTTACAGCAGAAGAAAATAAACAAACGCATAAACAATTGGCTTTAACACGGCCTAATGTAACGTATAATGAAATCCATTCGGTGCATGGACATGATGCTTTTTTAATGGAATACGAACAACTTGAAAAAATTATAGAGGGTGTTTTTAGACCAGACTCTAAAAAGAGAAAAATGAAGATATTGAAATTTGGTGGAAAATCTTTGGCAAATGGCGAAGGCTTGGATAAAGTGATTTCTATAATAGAAAAGAAAGTTAAGGATGGTGAGCGTATTGCTGTAGTGGTTTCTGCAAGAGGAAAAGCTACCGATGAGTTGGAGGCTATATTGGATAAAGCAGTAAAAAGTGAGTCTTATAAAATAAAACTAGAGGCTTTTAAAGCGTATCAATCGGAACCTTCAAAAAATATAGACTTTTCTTTAGAGTATTCTAGGTTGGATAAACTTTTTGAAGGTGTAAATTTGTTAGGCGATTATAGTAAAAAAACCAAAGATGAGGTTTTAGCACAAGGGGAGTTATTGTCTGCCAAATTGGTGGCACAATTACTTAACGACCGTAAAATAGAATCTCAAGCCATTGACGCTAGGCAATTGATTAAAACCGACGACGTGTTTGGTAATGCACAGCCTATTTTGCAATTATCGCAAGATAATATCAAAAAGTATTTTAAAGAGCATCGAAATACGGTAAATATAGTTACGGGTTTTATCGCTTCAAATTTAAAAAATGAAACCACTACATTGGGTAGGAATGGTAGTAATTATACAGCTGCATTATTAGCGAACTACCTGGACGCAGATGAATTGCAAAATTACACACATGTAAATGGTATCTATACCGCTAATCCAGACTTAGTGCCTGATGCTAAAAAAATTAGAGAGCTTTCGTTTAGCGAGGCGAATGAATTGGCGAATTTTGGAACTACCATTTTACATGCTAAAACTATTATTCCTTTAGTTGAGAAAAACATAAGCCTTCGTATTTTAAACACGTTCAATGCAGATGATGAAGGCACTTTAATTACCGCCAACCCAAACGCTAAAGAAGTAACCTCATTATCTGTTTTAGATAATGTGGCCTTATTAAATTTAGAAGGCCGTGGGTTATTAGGCAAAAGTGGGGTAGATGCTCGTATATTTGGAGCATTGGCACATAAAAATATAAGTGTAAGCATCATTTCCCAAGGGTCATCAGAAAGAGGTATTGGTTTAATTATAAATGCCGATCAAGCTACACAGGCCGTTGTCGCTTTAGAGCGTGAGTTTGAAAATGACTTTTACTCCCAAGATGTTAATAAAATTGGTGTTGTGGATGATGTATCGGTTATCTCTATTATCGGTATTGAGCTAAGCTCGTTCCATAGGCCTTTTAATGCCCTTATTAGAAACCAGATAACCCCTTTGTTGTTTAACAATACGGTAACTGGTAAAAACGTGAGCTTGGTGGTTAAAAAAAACCAGTTGCATAAAGCCGTTAACGTTATCCATGGGGAAATATTTGGAATTTCAAAAAAAATAAACATTGCTATTTTTGGTCATGGAGGTGTAGGTGCTGCGCTAATCAATCAGATTTTAAAATCTAGGGATGATATAGAAAAACGTAAAGGCATTAACCTAAACGTATTTGCAATCGCAAATTCGAAGCAAGTGCTTTTAAACAAAAAAGGTGTAGACACGAACTGGAAAGAAGCTATTGGTGAAGCATCCCATAATTTTACAATCCAAGACATTATGGATTATGCCAAAACGCATCATTTAGAAAATTTGATAGCGGTAGATAATACGGCAAGTTCACAGTTCTATAAAAATTATGTTCCCTTAATTGAAGCAGGGTTTGATTTGGTCTCTTCAAATAAAATAGCAAACACCATTTCGCATAAGTTTTATTCAGACTTAAGAGTCCATTTAAAGCAACACAACAAAGAGTATTTGTACGAAACCACTGTTGGAGCAGGGCTGCCTTTAATTGATACTATTAAGCTTTTGCATGAATCGGGTGAAAATATTACCAGAATTCGGGGTGTGTTTTCAGGAACTTTAAGTTATTTATTCAATAACTTTTCAGTTCAGGATAAATTATTTAGTGAAATTATTCAGGAAACTATTGATAAAGGCTTTACAGAGCCTGATCCTAGAGAGGATTTTTCGGGAAATGATGTGGCGAGAAAATTATTGATTTTAGCCAGAGAGCTGGATTTGTTGAACGAATTTGAAGATGTTTCCGTTCAAAACCTAATTCCAGAAGCTTATCAAGATATTCCTGTATCCGACTTTTTAAAACAACTTCATGTTTTAGATGAGGAGTATCAAAAAATCAAAGAAAATCAGAAACCAGGACATGTGTTGCGATATATCGGTGATTTATCTGGCGATTTGTCTAAGGAGAAAGGCCGTTTAGAAGTGAAATTAGTGTCTATTCCAGAAGATAGTACTTTAGGCCATATAAAAGGTTCGGATGCCATATTTGAGATTTTTACAGAATCATATGGAGAACAACCTATTGTAATTCAAGGCGCAGGAGCAGGAGCAGAAGTAACGGCACGTGGCGTTTTTGGAGATATTTTAAGAATGTCGAAGCATATATATTAATTCATTTTATAATTCCCTAGACTCCCAGATGTATACTGGGAAGGAAATTGTCGAATTTTAGGTCTAAAAGAATAAGACTTATAAAACAAGAATATGAGTAAAGAAAAACAATTTGAAACCGAAGCCGTTCGAACCCAGTCTGAACGCAGCCAATATTTAGAACATTCTACGCCCCTATATTTAACCTCAAGTTTTGTGTTTGAAGATGCCGAAGATATGCGGGCATCTTTTGCAGAAGAGAAGGTGCGTAATATTTATGGTAGATTTACAAATCCTAACACTACAGAGTTTATTGATAAAGTATGTAAGATGGAAGGAGCAGAAGCTGGTTTTGCATTTGCTACAGGGATGTCTGCTGTATTCTCAACTTTTGGAGCTTTGTTAAGCAGTGGCGACCACATTGTGTCTTGTGCCTCTATATTTGGATCGACACATAGCTTGTTTACGAAATACCTACCCAAGTGGAACATTACTACCACATATTTTAAGGTTAATGATGTTGATAAAATCGAAGCTTTAATTCAACCGAATACTAAAATTATTTATGCTGAATCGCCAACCAATCCAGCCGTAGATGTTTTAGATCTAGAAATGCTTGGGGCTATCGCAAAAAAGCATAACCTTCTTTTAGTAATTGATAACTGTTTTGCAACACCTTATTTGCAGCAGCCTATAAAATTTGGAGCAGATTTGGTTATCCATAGCGCCACCAAATTAATGGATGGACAGGGTCGTGTTTTAGGAGGTGTTGCTGTAGGTCGTGCCGATTTGATTAGAGAAATCTATTTGTTTTCAAGAAATACAGGGCCAGCTTTATCGCCTTTTAATGCATGGGTGTTATCTAAAAGCCTTGAAACTCTAGCTGTTAGAGTGGATAGGCATTGTGAAAACGCTTTAAAAGTAGCTGCGTTTTTAGAAATACACTCCAAAGTGAATGCTGTAAAGTATCCTTTTTTAAAGTCGCATCCCCAATATGATATTGCAAGAAAACAAATGAAAGCGGGTGGAAATATCGTGGCTTTCGAAATAAAGGGCGGTATAGAAGCGGGGCGTAAATTTTTAGATGCTATTAAAATGTGCTCTTTATCGGCAAATCTTGGTGATACGCGAACCATTGTTACCCATCCAGCTTCTACCACACATAGTAAGTTATCGGAAGCAGATAGAATGGAAACGGGTATTTTAGATGGATTAGTAAGGGTTTCTGTGGGCTTGGAGCATGTAGATGATGTTATAGCAGATTTGGAACAGGCACTAGGGCATTACTAATATAATCCTGAAGTTTGTTTTAATACTTAAGGATGGAACTATAAGGGGTGATTATATTTTATGAGAAAACTTCTCCCTAAATAACGATTTTAGAGCATGCAAATAGAATTGAAAATAGCTAAAGGTTTTAAATAAATTTAGGAGAAAGTAAACGCATGAATTTTACATTATGTAACGACAGGTATCTCAATTGGTTTTTGAGTTAAATTATTTATGATATGAGCAACCTTTGTTAAAATACTTATCTTTGTTGCATGATATCCAAAAAAACAAAATACGGACTAAAAGCACTTACTTATATAGCGAGAGCAAGTAAAGAAAGCCCTGTTCAAATAAGTGAAATTTCTAAAAACGAGCTTATACCACATAAATTTTTAGAGAGTATTTTGCTTACGCTTAGAAAGTCGGGTTTTTTAGGCTCTAAAAAAGGGAAACATGGGGGGTACTATCTACTTAAAGAGCCTAATCAGATTTTAATGGCCGATGTGTTACGTGTCTTGGAAGGTCCTATCGCTATGGTGCCTTGTGTGAGCTTGAATTTTTATGAAAAGTGCGACGACTGTGTCGATGAATTTACATGTAGCGTTAATAAGCTTATGATACAAGTGCGTGATAGTACATTAAAAGTTCTTAAAAACAATACCTTAGAAGATTTAGCTAATAATTAGATATTCGTAAAATTCATTAAAAGCATTTAAAAATCTTTATAATATTTTCCCTTTTTTATGCGTTTTATTGAAAAATGGGGGTTTTAAACTAAAAAAAGGGAGAAAGTTATTTGTGTTCTCATAAAAAGCTCTAGATTTGCAATCCCTACTAATTCGATAGGGTTAATATAAAGTCAGTAAAAATGATTGGGCAAATGTTAATAAAAGATAAAGATAAAACATCATACAGCGTTGATAGTAATTCAGAAAAGCCTGTTAGAAGTATCGTTAAATCGTTAAGTTGGAGAACAATAGGAACCATAGATACTATTTTGATTTCGTGGTTGGTTACAGGGCAACTGGATTTAGCGTTTTCTATAGGGTCTATAGAGTTGGTTACAAAAATGTTGTTGTACTTTTTTCATGAGCGTATTTGGAACACCATAAAGTGGGGCCGATAATTTATATAAATAAGAGACATGATTTCACAAGAAAAAATAGATGTATTAAATAAGGAGTTTGAAAAAGCAGCACCTGCTGATATCGTAAAAAAAGCTTTAGAACTTAGTCACGATGCCGTAGTTACTACAAATTTCAGGCCTTATGAAGCAGCTATTTTGCATGCAGTAACAGCTATAAATGCTAAAGTACCTGTAATTTGGTGTGATACAGGATATAATACACCGCAAACGTACAAACATGCAGAACAGGTTATTAAAGATTTGAATTTGAATATCTTTTTGTACGTTCCTAAACAAACATCTTCACATAGAGATGTGGTGTTAGGTATTCCTTCTGTAGATGCTCCAGAGCATGCTTTGTTTACAGAACAGGTTAAGTTAGAGCCTTTTAGAAGAGCGATGGAAGCGCACAAACCAAAAGTATGGTTTACAAACTTACGTCAAGGGCAAACCGCTTTTAGGGACAGTATAGGTATTTTTAGCGTGAGCAAAGATGGGGTGTTAAAGGTAAGCCCTTTTTACTACTGGTCTGATGCCGATTTAGATACTTATATAGAAAAATATAAGTTGACTAATGAGTTTAAGTATTTTGACCCTACAAAGGCATTAGAAAACCGAGAGTGTGGGCTGCATGCGTAAGCGTTTGCAGACGAAGTGATATTGACTATTAATATAAAACAACAATAACAAAGCTCTTATTCGAACCGATTAAGAGTGCTTTCCTAGAGCCTCGAGCTATCGAGATAAGGGTAAAAATAAAACCATGAAAAAAGACACATCAAACATAAATTCACTAGAAAACGAAGCGATTTATATCATGAGAGAGGTGGCAGCACAATTTGAAAAACCAGTGTTGCTGTTTTCGGGAGGAAAAGATTCTATTACTTTGGTAAGGTTGGCCGTAAAAGCATTCTATCCTGCGAAAGTCCCATTTCCTTTAATGCATATTGATACAGGACACAACTTTCCCGAAACTATTGAGTTTAGAGACCGTTTGGTTAAAGAATTAGGATTGGAGTTGATTGTACGGCATGTACAAGATTCTATTGACGAGGGAAAGGTAAAAGAAGAGTCTGGACGTTATGCAAGTAGAAATATGTTGCAAACCACTACGCTATTGGATGCTATTGAGGAGTTTAAGTTTGATGCCTGTATTGGTGGCGCACGACGCGATGAGGAAAAAGCTAGAGCTAAAGAACGTATTTTCTCCGTTCGAGATGATTTTGGGCAATGGGATGAAAAAAATCAACGACCAGAGTTGTTTGATATGCTGAACGGACAAATTGAACATGGACAAAACGTGCGGGTTTTCCCAATTTCAAATTGGACAGAGCTAGATGTTTGGTCTTATATAGAAAGAGAAAATATTGAAATCCCTTCTATTTATTTCGCACACAAACGTAAAGTGTTTTTAAGAGATGGTATGATTTGGTCTGCAGAAGATGATGTGGTTTACAGAGATGATAATGAAGAGGTGATAGAAGAGTTGGTGCGTTTTAGAACAGTGGGCGATATGAGCTGTACCGCTGCCGTCTTGTCGGATGCCACAACTATTAATAAGGTGGTAGCAGAAATTAGGGAGTCCACTATATCAGAACGTGGCGCGCGTATAGATGATAAGCGTTCTGAGGCAGCTATGGAAAAACGTAAGCAACAAGGCTATTTCTAAAATACCAGTTTTTTCCGTGTAAACGGTAATCTTTTTAAAATAAATACAAATTAGGCCTTGGCCAACATTAGAATAAAAATGGAAGTATTAAAAATTGCAACAGCAGGAAGTGTAGATGATGGGAAGAGTACGTTGATAGGACGTATTTTATTTGATACAAAGTCATTAACAACCGATAAATTAGAAGCGATACAAAAAACAAGTAAGCAACGGGGGTACGATTACTTAGATTTTTCTTTAGCCACCGATGGTTTGGTTGCAGAAAGAGAACAAGGTATCACCATTGATGTCGCGCATATTTATTTTTCCACAAAAAAGAAAAGTTACATTATTGCAGATACTCCTGGCCATGTGGAATATACAAGAAACATGGTAACAGGTGCTTCAACATCACAAGCATCTATTATTTTAATAGATGCAAGAAAAGGCGTAATCGAACAAACCAACCGCCATTTTTTTATCAATAATCTGTTAAGAATTAAAGATGTGGTGGTGGCTATTAATAAAATGGATTTAGTAGACTATTCCGAAGAGGTTTACAATAAAATTAAAGCCGATTTTTCTGAATTGATGAGCAAAAGAGACTATCAAGATCAAAAAATCACTTTTATTCCAGTAAGTGCTCTAAAAGGGGATAATGTTGTAAATAAATCTGAAAGCATGCCTTGGTACAAGGGAGATGCTTTACTCGAGCATTTAGAGCAGTTGGATAAAAAAGACATTTATAATGTTGGCACACCTCGTTTCCCTGTGCAATATGTTATTCGTCCAAAAACCGAAGACTTTCATGATTTTAGAGGTTATGCAGGAAAAGTATACGGTGGCGAATTAAGTGTTGGCGATAATATTATTGTATTACCATCTAAAACACGTTCTAAAATTAAGGAAATTTATGTTTATGATCAAAAATATGAAACGGCGTCTAGACGATCTTCTGTAACCATTACTTTAGAGAACGATATTAATGTAAGCCGTGGCGATATGATTGTGAAAGAAGGAGATTTACCTTCTATTGAAAAGCAATTTACAGCAAATGTGTGTTGGATGGACTCAAACCAATTAACTGTTGGTGCTAAATATGTTGTACAACATGGTGTTAACAAAGTATTGGCGAAGGTTGATAAAATAAATCATAAAATCAATCCTGATTATTCTGGTCTTGAAAAGGATGTTACAGGGTTAAACGTAAATGATATTGCATCTGTTACTTTTAAATTGAATAAGCCTATTTTTTATGATCAATTTAAAGACCATAGAACAAATGGTTCCTTTATTTTAATAGATACCCAGAATAACAATACAGTTGGTGCAGGCTTTATCCAATAAGAATATAGCTGTTATCCAATAAAAGATATTAGTAGGCTTTTAATATGGTTTTATTAATTTATTAGTAATAAATGTTTAAGCTGAAATCATAAAATAAAATATTAATTAAAAAAATTATCCATTAAAAATCCTTTCCGAGTCTGTTATGATATACAGAAAGAATGGGGAGGGCGGATGAGGCTCATGAGAAGTTTTAGAACAGAAATAGAAAATCCAATTGTAGAAAAAGACATTATTGATTTAGGTGCAAAAATTCACCTATTTAAAGAAGGTAAAATAACAGACGATAAATTTAGAAGTGTGCGATTAGCACGCGGCATTTATGGTCAACGCCAACCGGGAGTACAAATGATCCGGATTAAACGGCCTTATGGAAAGATGAGTTCTTTAGAATTACGTCGAATCTGCGAAGTGTCTGATGAGTATTCAACAGGAAGATTGCACATCACTACGCGTCAAGATATTCAAATACATTTTGTGGATATAGCACGTACACCAGAATTATGGAGTGAGCTTGAGAAAGATGCTGTAACCATACGGGAGGCCTGCGGAAACACCGTGCGTAATGTAACGGCTAGTGAAACTGCAGGGATAGATGTAAACGAACCCTTTGATGTGTCGCCTTATGCCCATGCGATATTTGATTATTTTTTAAGAAACCCACCTAACCAAGAGATGGGAAGAAAATTTAAAGTATCCTTTTCTGCAAGTGATAAAGACACCGGGCTCTCGTATTTACACGATTTAGGTTTTATTGCAAAAATCGAAAATGGCGTAAGAGGTTTTAAAGTGTTGTTAGGAGGTGGTTTAGGAGCACAGCCTTACCATGCAGAAGATTTATTTGAGTTTTTACCTGCCGATAAAATCGTTCCATTAATGGAAAATGTGGTGCGTGTTTTTGATCGTTATGGCGAACGTAAAAACAGAAACAAGGCTAGACTGAAATTCTTACTTCAAAATATAGGAATGGAGAAGTTTAAGGAATTGTTAGATGAAGAAAAACGGGCTTTACCCTTTACAAGTTATCCTATTGATGCCGATGCTTATCCTAAAACAATACCAGCAACGGTATCCAACATTCCAAATGTTGTAATAGAAGATCAAGAGGCTTTTGAATATTGGAAATCCACAAACCTTGTTCCTCAAAAACAAGAGGGCTATGTAGCCATTGGTATCCGTGTGAAATTAGGGGATTTTTACACGAAAGAAGCGAGAGCATTGGCAGATTTAGTAGAAAAATATGCCGCTGGAGAAATGCGTATGACCTTGCGTCAAAACATATTGATTCCTTTCGTGAAAGAGGAGTTGCTTCCTTTATTCTACAATGAGTTGAATAAATTAGGTTTTGCTTTGGCAGGGTATAACAGTACTGCAGATATTACGGCGTGCCCAGGAACAGATACCTGTAATTTAGGAATAGCGAGTAGTACAGGAATTGCTGCCGAGCTGGAACGTATTATTGAAGAAGAATACCCACAGTACGTAAGCAACCCTGATGTTGAAATAAAAATTAGTGGGTGTATGAATGCTTGCGGACAGCATAATATGTCTAGTATTGGTTTTCAAGGGATGTCCATTAGAACCAAAAACAAAATGGTAGCACCAGCTTTACAAGTATTGTTAGGCGGTGGGAATTTTGGAAATGGAAATGGACGTTATTCCGATAAGGTTATCAAAATACCAAGTAAAAGAGGTCCAGAGGCTTTGCGATTAATTTTTGATGATTATGATACCAATGGTGCGGGAAAAACATACGCCGAGTATTATGAAGAAAAGGGGCAAACTTATTTTTACGATTTCTTAAAACCTTTGGCTGATATTGAAAACCTGACTCAAGAGGATTATATCGATTGGGGATCTACAGAAAATTATGAGAAAGCTATAGGTGTTGGAGAATGTGCTGGAGTTATCATCGATTTAATCGCAACCTTGTTTTTAGAAAGTGAAGAGAAAATAGAAAATGCCCAAGAAGCATTTGAAGAAAAGAAATGGCCTGTAAGTATTTACTATTCTTATTCGTCTATCGTTAATTCTGCTAAGGCATTATTAATTGCAGATAATTTTAAAACAAATACACATATTGGCATCATAAAAGATTTTGATGAAAATTATGTGGGTACAGAGAAAATTATTTTAGAGAGCTCATTTGAAGATTTTGTGCTTCAAATTAATAAAAATGAACCTACAGAAGCTTTTGCTGAAAAATATTTAGAAGATACTAAAGTGTTTTTAAAGAAGGTAGAAGCTTATAGAAATCTAGAACTTAAAAATGCGTAAAACACCTAAATTAACGGTTGTTGGCGCAGGTCCGGGGGATGTGGAATTGATAACCCTTAAGGCAATCAAAGCTATTGAGTCTGCAAATGTGATCTTGTACGATGCGCTTATAAACGAAGAGTTGTTGGCGTATGCCCGAAAAGATACAGAACTTATTTTCGTGGGGAAACGCATAGGGTGTTATACGTATCAGCAAGACCAAATTAATGCGCTTATTGTTGCTAAAGCCCAGGAAAAAGGCCATGTGGTTCGTTTAAAAGGAGGAGACCCTTTTATTTTTGGACGTGGTGCAGAAGAGATAGACTATGTTAGGTCTTTTGGATTAGAAACCTATGTGGTTCCAGGAATTTCATCGGCTATTGCAGTACCAGCCTATCAAGGTATACCATTAACAAAGCGAGGTGTTTCCGAAAGTTTTTGGGTAGTAACAGCAACTACTAAGTCACACCAATTGTCTCATGATGTGGCTTTAGCGGCAAAATCAACCGCAACTGTTGTTATTTTAATGGGAATGCATAAATTGGACGAAATTGTAGCTATTTTTTGTGCTGAGAACAAACAGGATACCGCAATAGCGATTATTCAAAATGGTACTCGGGAAGATGAAAATTTAGGGATAGGAACCATAAGTACTATCCAGCAGATTGTTGCCGAAAAGCAATTGGCCTCGCCTGCGATTATCGTTATTGGTGACGTTGTAGAAGCACGTGTCGGTTTAGATTCTATTTATAGAGCTGTTATTTTAAAAGATTAAATTGTGGAAAGGAATAATTTATACCCTATATTTTTAAAAACCGAACAATTAAATATACTAATTGTAGGGGGGGGGCATGTGGCAGAAGAAAAACTAACGTTCCTTTTAAAGTCCAGTCCAGATGCTCGTGTAACTATGGTGTCGCCTATGTTTCGAGAAGCTACAGTGGCCTTGTCTAAAAAAGGTAAGGTTAAGCTTGTACAAAAGAAATATAAAAAGAAATATCTTGAAGGAAAGCATATTGTTATTGCTACGACTGATGTTCCAGAAGTAAACGTAAAAGTGTATAAGCATTGTAGGAAGCGCAGTATTTTAGTAAATGTAGCCGATAACCCTCCATACTGTGATTTTTACATGGGCGGTATCGTCACAAAAGGAAACGTTAAAGTAGCTATTTCAACAAACGGTAAATCGCCTACAACGGCTAAACGTTTACGACAGTTTTTTGAGGATGTAATTCCTGAAAATGTGGACGATTTAGTTAAAAATTTGAATGAATACAGAAAAACCATAAAAGGGGATTTTGAGCACAAGGTAGAAACACTCAATGAATTCACAAAAGGATTAATTGAACCATCTCACTTTAAAAACAATAATAAATAAAATTAATATGATACGTGTTTTTTGAAAAGCAATATAAAAGAACACTGGAGAAAAAAAGAAGATAATGATAAAAACAGACATACTCATAATAGGAGCAGGACCTACTGGATTATTTACGGTTTTTGAAGCAGGATTGTTAAAACTAAAGTGTCACTTGATCGATGCATTGCCACAACCTGGAGGACAATGTTCTGAAATCTATCCGAAAAAACCGATTTACGATATTCCTGGGTTTCCTGAAATTTTAGCAGGAGATTTAACCAGAAATTTATTAGAACAAGGCAAGCAATTTGAACCGGGCTTTACATTAGGAGAACGTGCTGAGACTCTTGAAAAGCAAGAAGATGGGTCGTTTATAGTAACAACCAATAAAGGAACACAGCATCATGCGCCTGTAGTGGCTATTGCTGGAGGACTAGGGTCTTTTGAGCCTAGAAAGCCCACTATCGATGGGATAGCCGATTACGAAGATAATGGGGTTGAATACTTTATAAAAGATCCAGAGTTTTATAGAGGTAAAAAGGTTGTAATCTCAGGTGGAGGAGACTCTGCATTAGATTGGAGTATTTTTTTAGCAGATATAGCCTCAGAAGTTACTTTAATTCATAGAAGACATGAGTTTAGAGGCGCATTGGATTCAGTTGAAAAAGTAGGGGAATTAAAACTTTTAGGAAAAATCAATTTAATTACACCTGCAGAGGTAACTGCTATTCATGGAGACGGTAAGGTTGAAGCGCTTACCGTAACCAAGGAAGGTGAAGAAATTCTATTGGAAACAGATCATTTTATTCCATTATTCGGTTTATCTCCTAAGTTAGGCCCTATAGGCGATTGGGGATTAGAAATTGAAAAAAATGCTATAAAGGTTGATAACTCACTTAATTATCAAACCAATATTCCTGGTGTTTTTGCCATTGGGGATGTGAATATTTATCCTGAAAAATTAAAACTAATCCTCTGTGGGTTCCATGAAGCTACTTTAATGTGTCAAGCAGCTTATAGAATCCTCAATCCAGGAAAAAAATATGTGTTAAAATACACAACGGTTAGCGGAATTGATGGTTTTGATGGAAGCCGAAAAGAAGCGCCAAAAGCAGTAGTTCAGGCTATTAAGTAAGTTTTAGCCCAAAACACTATAATAAGATTGAGATATCCTGCAAGAACAATAAGTCTTGCGGGATTCAATTTTTGATAGAAAAATTAAGATTCAAACATTATTAATTCTATTTTTATAAATTCAAATAAAAATCAAATTAAAAATTGAGGTTATAACAACCCGTATGAAGACAATATCGAATGAAAAGTTATAATGTTTGCTTAAAAGATACCGTTAAAACGTTTACTAAAAGATTGTTTTATGCCCTTTTTGATGAACAACAGAAAATAGAACATGAAGCATATTTAGAAGATACATTTTTAAAAATTTCTTCTAAATTATCTATAGAGAATGCTGCACATATATGGACGGATTTTAAAGCGCAATTTCCTGAAATAAGGCGGAAACTAGATTTAGATGCTGTGGCTTTTGAAAATAATGACCCCGCCTCTCACTGCTTAGAGGAAATTTATCTAGCATATCCTGGCTTTCATGCGATATCTATTTATAGGTTGAGTCACGCTCTTTATAAATTAAAAGTACACATTTTACCAAGAATGATGAGCGAGTATATTCATGGTATTACGGGGATCGATATTCATCCAGGGGCTACTATTGGAGAGTCTTTTTATATTGATCATGGAACAGGAATTGTTATTGGTGAATCGGCCATTATTAAAGATCATGTAAAAATCTATCAAGGGGTTACACTTGGAGGGATCCAAATTAGCAAGGATTTAGCTTGTGTAAAAAGACATCCCACCATAGATGAAAATGTGACGATATATGCAAACGCTACCATTTTGGGTGGTGATATTGTTATTGGTGCCAATAGTATTATTGGTGCAAACGTGTGGATTACTCAATCTGTTCCAGAGAACTCTTTGGTAACCTATCAAACTGAAATAAAAATTAGACCTAAAAAAAATGGCATACGCTAAAAGTATATTAGATTGCATAGGGCATACGCCTATGGTAGAGGCATCTCATCTTATTTCTAAAAAAGGAGTAAGGCTCTTTCTTAAGCTGGAAGGAGACAATCCGGGCGGAAGCGTTAAAGATCGCGCTGCTTTTAATATGATTAATGAGGCTTTAAAACGAGGCGACATTAAAAAGGGTGGCACTCTTGTAGAGGCGACTAGTGGAAATACTGGTATTGCATTGGCATTTATAGCCCCTTTATTAGGAGTGAATATTGTATTGATTATGCCTGAAAACTCTACTATAGAACGGGTTAAAACCATGCGGGCTTATGGTGCGGAGGTAATTTTAACTTCTGCCGATATAGGCATAGAAGGCTCTAGAGACTTAGCTTTTAAACTTCGTGATGAAAAAGGCTATGTGCTTTTAAATCAATTTGAAAATGCAGATAATTGGAAAGCGCATTATAAAACGACTGGTCCAGAGATTTGGAACGATACCGAAGGCGAAATTACCCACTTTGTATCGGCCATGGGTACAACGGGCACCATTATTGGAGTTTCCAATTATCTTAAAGAAAAAAATAAAAATATCACGATAGTTGGCGCGGAACCCGCAGAAGGGGCTAAAATTCCTGGGATAAGAAAATGGTCTCCAGAATATGTGCCTAAATTTTTCGATAAAAGCAAAGTGGATGTGTTGGTAGATGTTAGCGAAGAGGACGCTAGAGAAACTACAAAGCGTTTAGCAAAAGAAGAAGGTGTGTTTGCAGGGATGAGCAGTGGAGGTTCTGTCTACTGTGCATTGCAAATAGCAGAAACCATTGATAAAGGAGTTATTGTGGCTATTATTTGCGATAGGGGCGATCGGTATTTGTCTTCGACGTTATTCGAGTAAATAATACAATTTTTGTGATTTATTGTGATAACAAGAATATAGTTGGTACTTTTGCCCAATCAAACGCTATTTGGATAGTGTTAGTTCATAAATGTAATAACAGTGTTATCAAGAAAGGCAGAGGGAATAGACCTGATGAAGCCTTGGCAACCCTTTACCTATGCTGATATCTATCAGGATTTTAAAGAAGGTGCTACGTTCTACTAATTATTAATTAATAATTAGAAAGATAACGAAAAGTGTCCCTTTTAACTTTTCTTGATAATTTATTAAATATAGTCGTTAGGCTTAAGATGTTTTTCTTTAAGTGCCCTAAGGAGCGCTTCATTATAGCATCGTAAGTGTCATGTTTTAAAGTCAATAAAGATGTCGAAATTACAAGAAATATTAAAAGAACGGATTCTTATTTTAGATGGTGCTATGGGGACCATGCTACAAGCCTATAAGTTTTCAGAGGAAGATTTTAGAGGAGAACGTTTTAAGGATTATCCCTCGCCATTGCAAGGAAATAACGATTTGTTGTCTCTTACACAGCCTCAAGCAATAAAGGATATTCACGCCAAATATTTTGAGGCAGGTGCAGATATTGTAGAGACCAATACGTTCTCAAGTACAACCATTGCCATGGCAGATTATAAAATGCAAGATTTGGTTTATGAATTGAATTTTGAATCTGCAAGATTAGCGAAAGAAGTAGCCGATGCATTTACGGCTAAAGAGCCTAATAAGCCCCGTTTTGTAGCTGGCGCCATAGGGCCTACCAACCGAACAGCAAGTATGTCGCCAGATGTAAATGATCCAGGGTTTAGAGCGGTAACTTTTAATGATTTAAGAGTAGCATATAAACAACAAGCAGAGGCGTTATTGGATGGTGGTGTAGATATCCTTTTAATAGAAACGGTTTTTGACACCTTAAACGCGAAAGCAGCCTTATTTGCTGTAGAAGAAATTAAGGAAGAACGCCAAATCGACATCCCTATTATGTTAAGTGGTACAATTACAGATGCATCTGGAAGAACTTTATCGGGGCAAACCGCAGAAGCCTTTTTAATCTCTGTATCTCACATTCCATTATTGTCCATTGGGTTTAATTGTGCTTTGGGTGCTAATTTATTGCAACCGCATTTAGAAGCTATAGCAAATAAAACAGATTTTGCAACATCTGCACATCCTAATGCAGGCTTGCCAAATGCTTTTGGGGAATACGACGAAAGTCCGGAAGAGATGGGAGAACAAATAGAGGAGTATTTGAAGAAGAATTTGATTAATATTATTGGCGGATGTTGTGGCACAAGTCCAGAGCACATTCGAGTTATTGCTAACTTAGCAGCTAAATATAAACCACGATCTGTAGCATCTAGCACAGCTGAAGGGATACTTTAAGAAAATGAAAATGAAAGACGCAGTAGAACGGAAATATATGAAACTTTCAGGATTAGAACCTTTAATCTTGAACGAAAACACTAATTTCATTAATGTAGGGGAACGGACCAATGTTGCAGGGTCACGTAAGTTTTTAAGACTGATTAAAGAGGAACGTTTTGACGAAGCTTTAGATGTAGCACGCCATCAAGTAGATGGAGGCGCCCAGATTATTGATATTAATTTTGATGATGGCCTTATTGAAGGGAAAGCATCCATGGTTCGCTTTTTAAATCTCATTGCTGCCGAGCCAGACATTTCCAGAGTACCCATCATGATAGATAGTTCCAAGTGGGAGATTATCGAAGCTGGACTTCAGGTGGTTCAAGGAAAGTGTGTTGTAAACTCTATTTCTTTAAAAGAAGGTGAAGAGAACTTTATTAAAGAAGCCAAACTAATAAAACGATATGGTGCAGCCGTAGTTGTAATGGCTTTTGATGAGGTTGGACAAGCAGACGATTATCAAAGAAGAATTGATATAGCTAAGCGTTCATATGATGTTTTGGTAAATAAAGTAGGCTTTCCTTCAGAAGATATTATTTTCGATTTAAATATTTTTCCTGTGGCTACAGGTATGGATGAGCATCGCAGAAACGCTATCGATTTTATTGAAGCGACCCGCTGGGTGCGTAAAAATCTGCCAAACGTAAGTGTGAGTGGTGGGGTAAGTAACGTGTCTTTTTCTTTTAGAGGAAATGATGGTGTTCGTGAGGCGATGCATTCTGTGTTCTTATACCATGCCATTCAAGCAGGTATGAATATGGGGATCGTTAACCCGTCGCTTTTAGAGGTATATGATAATATTCCTAAAGATTTGCTGGAACACGTTGAAGATGTAATGTTGGATCGCAGAGAAGATGCTACAGAACGTTTGTTGGATTTCGCAGAAACTGTAAAAGGATCTAAAACAGAAAAGACGGTTGATTTATCGTGGAGAGAAAATACCGTACAGGAACGGATCACACATGCGTTGGTTAAAGGTATAGATGCTTATATTATCGAAGATATTGAGCAAGCCAGACAAGAAGCAGAAAAACCTATTGATGTTATTGAGGGACATTTAATGATTGGGATGAACGTAGTGGGCGATCTATTTGGTGCAGGGAAAATGTTCTTGCCACAAGTTGTGAAGTCGGCACGGGTTATGAAAAAAGCCGTGGGGTATTTAAATCCTTTTATTGAAGCCGAAAAGACAGAAAAACAAGAGCCCGTTGGAAAAATACTCATGGCTACCGTAAAAGGGGATGTTCACGATATTGGTAAAAATATTGTAAGTGTGGTATTGGCATGTAACAATTATGAAATTGTTGATTTGGGAGTTATGGTGCCACCTGAAAAAATAATTGAAACCGCGCGAAAAGAAAATGTAGATGCCATTGGTTTGTCTGGTTTAATCACACCCTCATTGGATGAAATGGTATATCTCGCAAAAGAAATGGAACGCCAAAACTTTATACTGCCATTATTAATTGGTGGAGCAACCACTTCTAAAGCGCATACAGCAGTAAAGATAGATACACAGTATAAGAACGCGGTAGTGCATGTTAATGATGCTTCCAGAGCAGTTACCGTGGTAGGCGATTTATTAAATAAAAAAACATCTCAAGAATATAAAGATAATTTAAAGAAGGAGTATGATGAGTTTCGTGTTCGGTTTTTAAAACGAGGAAAAGAGAAGTCTTATATATCGATAGATGAAGCTCGAAAGCGAAAGTATAAAATCGATTGGGAGACTTCTGAAATTGTAAAACCAAATGCATTAGGTGTACAGGTGTTTAAGCAGTTGAGCTTGAAAGAGTTATTGCCTTATATAGACTGGAAGCCGTTCTTTATTTCATGGGATTTACATGGGAAATTTCCCGAAATTCTTGAGGACGAGCTTGTCGGCGAACAGGCTACAATTATGTACAAGGAAGCACAGGATATGATTCAAGAGATAATTGCAAATCAATCCCTACAACCTAAAGCTGTGTTCGGACTCTTTGAGGCAAACGCTATTAATGATGATGATATTTCTGTCCAAAAAAACGGAAAGGAAATTGCTGTTTTTAGAACCTTACGCCAACAATTAAAAAAGAGAGAAGGAATCCCTAACCATGCATTGGCAGATTTTATAGCACCTAAAAATTCTGGGAGAACAGACTATATAGGCGCTTTTAGTATTGGGATTTTTGGTGTTCAAGAACTTGCCGATCATTATAAAGCAAAAGAAGATGATTATAATGCTATTATGGTACAGGCGATAGCAGACCGGTTTGCTGAAGCTTTTGCAGAGTATTTACACAAGCAAGTGCGGATGAAACACTGGGGCTATGCAAAAAATGAAGACCTCACCAACGACGATTTAATAAAAGAAAGCTATAAGGGTATTCGTCCCGCGCCTGGTTATCCTGCTTGCCCCGATCATTTGGAAAAAGAAACCATTTGGGAGTTGTTGGATGTTGAAAAGAATACAGGGGTTATCCTTACCGAAAGTTTAGCCATGTGGCCAGCGGCGGCAGTTTCAGGATATTATTTCGGAAATTCTGAAGCCAAATATTTTGGATTAGGCAAAATAACAGATGATCAGCTAACGGATTATGCTAACCGAAAAGGCATAACTAAAGAGAAGGCAACGAAATGGCTTCATCCTAATATTGCAGAACAGTAAAAGCGTTGTCTTTGCCATCAAAAATAGAGCGATTTGAAGAGCAAGAGCGTAGCGCTTAACTCCGATTGCATTGTGTAAGTACAAATTCTAGGTGTCACTACGCTTATAAATTGGAGGGCTAGGGTTAGGAAGTGCCAAAACAATAAAAAATAAATTAGGATATTTCTACTGGTGTGGAAATAACAAAAGAGAATCGATGAAAGTAACAGATCACATTAAAAATGCCAAAGGAAAAACCTTGTTTTCTTTTGAGGTTATACCGCCAATGAAAGGTTCTAACATTCAAGATCTATATGACAATATAGATCCTTTAATGGAATTTAACCCCCCTTTTATAGATGTAACAACATCGCGAGAGGAGTATATATACATTAATAAAGGGAATGGCTTATTTGATAAGCGGATTACCCGTATGCGTCCAGGAACAGTTGGAATCTGTGCTTCCATTATGCATAAGTATCAAGTAGACGCTATTCCGCATCTGCTTTGTGGAGGGTTTACTAAAGAAGAAACGGAATATGTATTGGTTGATTGTCATTATTTGGGCATAGATAATGTTATGGCATTGCGTGGAGATTCTATGAAGGATGAGCCTTATTTCCGGCCTGTGAACGGAGGTAATGCTTATGCCAGTGATTTAGTGGCACAAATAGCCGATCTAAATGAAGGTAAATATCTGCATGATAATTTTGAGGTAGCACACCATTCAGATTTTTGTATAGGTGTTGCAGGCTATCCTGAAAAACATATGGAAGCTCCATCTTTGATTACAGATTTAAGGCGTTTAAAAGAAAAAGTAGATGCAGGAGCAGATTATGTGGTCACACAAATGTTTTTTGATAATAATAAGTATTTCGAGTTTGTTGATAAAGCTAGGGCAGCTGGCATTGATGTGCCCATCATACCAGGAATAAAACCTATTGCAGTAAAAAGGCATTTACAGCTATTGCCTCAGGTTTTTAAAATAGACCTTCCTCAAGATCTTATCGAAGCCGTAGAAAGCTGTAAGGATAATAAAGCGGTTAGACAAGTAGGTATTGAGTTTGCCATCCAACAGTCTAAAGAGCTAAAAGAAGCGGGAGTGCCCGTATTACATTATTACTCTATGGGAAAAAGTGATAATGTTCAAGCTATTGCTTCGCAATTGTTTTAACTTTTTTAATAGCCAATCCTTTGATGAGGTTTTCTTTTATATTTTTTTTCTGTTTTTTTTCTGTTATATCATTCTCACAGGATAAAGAACACACATCGTATGTAGATGTCAATTATTTTAAAGGCAATATCGCTTTACATAATAACAGCATTCTTCATTTGATAAAAGGACACCCTGAAGGGTATATTATAAGTTGGAATAAAAAGACTTATGGGTATAACAATTGGGAAAAACGGTTTAATTATCCAGATTATGGTGTCTCTTACGCCTATCAAAATTTAAAAAATGATGTTTTAGGAACCGTGGCATCCCTATATGGCCATTATAATTTTTATTTTCTAAAACGGCATTTGATTCTGCGTGTAGGTCAAGGATTGGCTTATACCGAGAATCCATATGATAAATATGATAATTTTAAGAACATTGCTTTCGGTACAGCTATTATGAGCAGTACCTATATGATGCTGAATTTTAAAAAGGAACATATTATAGATAGGTTCGGACTTCAGGCAGGTGTTACATTAATTCATTACTCCAATGGTAATGTGAAAGCTCCAAACACGAGTATAAATACGATAACGCTTAATGTGGGGCTTACCTATAGTTTAGACAATGAAGAGCCTGAGTATATCGCATATAATGAAGAAGATGCTGTTTTAAAAAAATATACAGAACCTCTTAAATATAATCTGGTATTTAGAAGTGGTGTGAATGAAAGTGATGTGGTGGATAGTGGTCAATTTCCATTCTATATCGCGTCTGCATATGTTGATAAGCGAATTAATATAAAAAGTGCTTTTCAGTTGGGAGCAGATGTGTTCTTTTCTAATTTTTTAAAAGAACATATCCTCTACCGTTCCCTAGCTTTTCCCAAGAACAATAATTTTGGAGATGAAGATTATAAGCGTGTAGGCGTATTTGTTGGGCATGAGTTATTTATCAATAGAAACACCTTGATAACCCAATTGGGGTATTATGTGTATTATCCTTTTGATTTTGAAGGGCGAGTCTATTTAAGGGCAGGATTGAAGCGCTATTTCTCTAAAAAATGGTTTGGGGTCTTAACCATAAAATCACATGGAGCAAAAGCTGAAGCTGTAGAGTTTGGGGTAGGCGTTAGGTTGTAGAAGAAAAGAAAAGTATTTTAAAGGCTGTAATGTTATTAAAACATAAGGGGTGATAAAAAGTTATTTTCGGTATAAAAAATAATTATTAACGAGGGCAGTATCTCATAAAGTGTGTAAGTTTTAAAATCTCAGGTTAATATTTAGCCTGAGATTTTTTATTTATTAATTTTAAATTTTACACACTTATGAAACCAGAA